>JBMZCU010000433.1:0-2659 GCA_049613705.1 Pseudomonadales bacterium
TTGGTCTTGCTCCGAGTGGGGTTTACCTCGCCGCAACATGTTACCATGTGCGCGGTGCGCTCTTACCGCACCCTTTCACCCTTACCGGCATCCGAAGATGCTTAGGCGGTCTTCTCTCTGCTGCACTTGCCGTCGGCTCACGCCGCCCAGACGTTATCTGGCACTCTACCCTATGGAGCCCGGACTTTCCTCCCCCGTGTAAACACGGCAGCGACTGTCTGGCGAACTCGGCGCGCACTATAACAAGTATCCGCAGCTGATTCTATGAGAAAGTGCTAAACATGTGCTTTTTCATCATCACGCTTTACGTGCCAATGCTTCTTGGTAGAGCGCATTCTTCTTTTCGCCGGTAATTTTTGCCGTCAGTGCCGCCGCCTGTTTTAGCGGTAGCTCAGCTGTCAATATATCCAACACGCGCAGAGTTTCATCATCCAACCCGTCGCGCTCGACCACTGGTGCACCTGAAATGAGCACCACAAATTCACCGCGTTGCTGGTTGGCATCGGCGCGCACCCAGTCAATCAATTCAGCGAGCGGTGCACCCTTTATCGTTTCAAATGTTTTAGTGAGTTCTCTTGCAATCACGACGTAGCGTTCAGCGCCTAGCACCTCACACATATCATCTAGCGACTCCAAAATACGGTGTGGAGATTCGTAGTAAATGGTTGTGCGAGTATCTGCCGCTATCAGCTGTAATTGCTCTTTACGCCCACTGCGCTTAGCAGGCAAAAAGCCTTCAAAGGCGAAATTATTAGACGGCATGCCCGCTGCACTCAACGCTGTAATCAACGCGCTGCAACCTGGCACAGGTGTGACCTTGAAACCTGCTTCACGCACTGCACGCACCACAATAAACCCAGGATCTGAAATAAGTGGTGTTCCAGCATCTGAAATCAGTGCGATACTCTCGCCCGCCTCGAGCTTGGCAATAAGGGTGTCGACTCTTTGTCTTTCATTGTGATCGTGAACTGATATCATGGGCGTTTTGATGTTAAAATGCGCCATGAGGCGAGAACTGTGGCGCGTATCTTCTGCCGCAATTAACGCAACGGACTGCAATACCTCGATAGCTCGCTGAGTAAAATCACCGAGATTTCCTATGGGTGTCGCTACCACAAATAACACAGCATCAGACATTTTATTCAATCCTATTGGGGTTTATGAAGATTATGACACACGTAAAACGCTTGGCGATGATAGCGATATTTGCCATTTTAGCAACAGCCTGTAGTGTACAGAAACCACAGCCAGGCGCTCAAAGCCCAGCACAACTCAAAGGCGAGCGTCAGCGCGCCGCTAATTTAATTAGCCAAGCGCAGAGCGCACTGCCTGGTGATGCCGCAGCCCTTCGGATTGAAGCCGCCGCTATTTACTATACCCTAGGCGAGTATCAGCGCAGCGCCGACATACTAAATAGTGTAAACAGTGACGGCGCAAACGTCACTGTACTCTTCGATCTCAACTTGCTAAAAGCGCGCAACGCAATTGCTACAGGCCAAGCTCAAGCGGCACTCGACTACTTGAGTGTTATCGAGCAAGACGAGCTGTTCAGTGCAATGCAAAACAGCGAAAAGTATTTAGTTGGTGCCAGTGCACACGGCCTGCTACTGGACAATGCAGCGCAGTTACAGAGTTTGATTACGGCCAGTGAGTTTATCAGTGATAGTGAGCGCGCGCGCGAACTCAACGAAAACATCTGGCAGAGCGCCCAGTCACTTAACGAGCAACAACTGAGTGCATTAGATAACCCAGAGGCGAGCTACACCCAGCGTGGTTGGTTTGCACTGCTTAACAACTTGCGCACGTATCCAGGCGCTGAAAAGCTGCAGGCCAATATTTGGCAACGCAGCTGGAGCACACACAGCGCTGCTAAATTCCCGCCCTCAGCACTGGCAAGCTACCTGGAAAAAGTGCCCCTTGAAAACAGCGCTTATTCACTCAATCACATTGCGATCGCTCTCCCCCAGAGCGGTAAATACGCCAAAGCGGCTAGCGCGATCAAAAACGGCATTCAATTGATTGCAGCCACCCGCCCAGAGCTACAAATTAGCCACATTGACACCACGAATATGGGCGATGCGAGTGAAATTATCAATCAAGCCACACAGTTGAACGCCGATATGGTGATTGGTCCACTGAATAAGGATCTTGTCGGTCAGCTGACTCAGTACGGCAATCTCTCGATCCCCACACTTGCATTGAACAGCACTGTCATTGGCGCGGGCAACCTCTACCAACTCAGCCTATCCAGTGAGGGTGAAGCGCGCGATGCCGCGGTACGCGCCTTTAATGATGGCCGCAGAAATATGCTCATACTCACGTCTAGCGATGACAAAGGACAACAAGCTGCAAACGCCTTTGCCCAGCAGTTTAATGCCCTCGGTGGGCAAGTATTGAGCACCACGCTATACAACACACAAGAGGGCAACGTAACCAATGCAGTGGCACAAATGCTGCAAATCAACCAAGGCCGTGTGCGCGCGCTACAGAAAAAAATGAAAACGGGCCAGCTGCGTCATGCGATCAAAAGCATGCGCCGCAAAGATGCAGACGGTATCTTCCTGATAGCTTCACTCGGCGATGCGATTCAAATCGGCCCGAGTATTTCTTATTTCTACGCCTCTGATATGCCACTGTATTCCACCTCTAAAATATTCAC
>JBMZCU010000434.1:0-2652 GCA_049613705.1 Pseudomonadales bacterium
CGCCTTACTCCACCCGCGCACTGCTGCACTCGGGGACCTCTTTCGTCTATTTGCAGAGCTTGTTCTTAGACGATTCAATCACCATTGAGCCTGTTATTCTCTCCATGCCGCGCTTACAGTTGACCTTAGAGCGGGCGCATTGGTGCGCCAGTTTCTTAGAGCCCGAGCAAAAAACCAAATGGGTACGCAGCATTGAATTAGAGGGGCGAACAATCGAGCATAGGCTCTTTCGCATGGCGCGCGATGAGGCTTTTACCTGGGAAACACCCAGCGAGCTAGCGGGGCTGCGTATCGCAGTGCTGCGCTCGCGTCAGGTCAATGCACTGCGCTTATTGTTCAAGCGTATGGGGCTTGAATCTGTACCGATCAACAGCGCAGAGCAAGGCGTTCAGCTGTTGATCAATGGCAGGGCCGATTTGGTCTTTTACGATTTAAAATCAATCAACTACATACTACAGCTAATGTCGCTGCCCGCAGATTTGCTCCAGCCCTCTGAAAAAGTCTTGGTAACGCGCCGCTCAAAACTGTGGTTTAACCTTCGCTGTGATACCGCAGCTCATGCCTATAAATTACTGGCAGCACGCTGGCCTCACGCGGTCGATAACTGAGCTTAAGGAGCGCTAAAGCTGAGCCCTCGGTACTGGCCGCGAGCGCTTTGGTGGCTGTTGTCGGTGTCAGTCATAATAGCGACAACTTGCAGTTCGTCAAATGTTTTGCCAAAGATAGTTTCTAGATCTTGCTGAATATTGCGCGAGTGGTTGATCCAGTTGCCGACATCTTTATTGCCACTATTAAGCGCCAGCATAATGACATTATCAGCATAGGGGTTGGCCCAGCGGCTCCCGACTTTTTGATAGCTTGACCAGACGTAGCAAATGGTTTTTTTCTGCCACGGAAAAGGGCCAGAAGAGGCAACGACATAGACTCTGGCGGGGAAGTCGTCTCCTTTTTTACCTTTTTCGTCTTGCGAGCGCAGGATGTTGGAGATTTTCCACGACCAGTTGAGCACAGGTGTTTTAGTGAGGTCGATATCACGTTCTAAAAACAGCCCCGCCGATGATTTATCTGCGTTGATCTCAACACTCGAGCCTTGGATAGAAAAGTTTGTTCCCTCGACAAAGTGCTTTTGTTGCCATTGCTCGAAGGGGGGAAGAGGGGCGGCGTTGATTGCACTGCAGAGCAAAGTGAAGCCAACAAGGATGAAGTGTTTACGCATAGAAGTATCGTCGCTGTTAGGGGTTAACGTGGCTGGGACTCTATTTTAATACCTAGGTTCCACTGTGTTATTGATAGAGAGCACCAAAATGCTCGAGCTGCGTGAGGTAGAGCCGCAAGTCGAGTTCGAGCTGATGGTAGTCAGGCTCCATGTGTTGGCACAAACTATAGAAAGCTCGGTTGTGTTCCATCTCTTTAAAGTGTGCGAGTTCGTGCACCACAATCATACGCAAAAACGCCTCAGGGGCGCGTCGAAATACACTGGCAATTCGAATCTCGCGTTTGGCTTTAAGTTTGTTTCCGTGCACGCGGGAAATTTTTGTGTGAAGCCCCAGGGCATTGTGAATCACGTCGATTTTATCGTCGTAGCAGGCTTTGCTCAAAGGCTGAGACTTTTTGAGGTAACGGTTTTTCAGCGCTTTAGTGTAATCGTAGAGCGCGCGCTCACCGTGGATGTTGTGCACCTGCGGATAGCGTTTGAGCAGATAGTGACGCAGACGATCTGTCTCGATCAGCTCGCGGGCTTGCTGTTGCAGTGGCTCTGGGTAGCCGTTCAGATATTTCAAGGGATCTACACCGTCAAAAACTGCCGCTATTTTAGTGTAAACAGCCCTTTAATGACAGTGCTGTTCATTTTAAAAACAGCCGAAACACCAAGGATTTAAATGTGCTTTTAACGTGAAAATCAAGCGCTAATTTTTATTTTTACACGGCGTGAGAAATCGCTGGTTTTTTAAAAAATCTGGCTTAGAATGCGCAGCTTTTTTTAGGGAATTAGCGATTCAATATCGCTTTGGATACGTAGACAAGCAGGATGCGCAGAGTAATTTTTGACAGACAACGAGGAACATCTTGATAGTTTACACCATTGCAAACTCCGTGACGGATACCGTTTATGTAGGCACCACCACTAGCAGTGTTGAGGAGCGCTGGGCACAGCTACAGCTGGCGGCTGAACTCGCGATTAAAGCACCGCTTTACAAAGATATACGCGATTTTGGCAGTGATTGTTTTACAGTTGAAGAATACGCTGTCGCCGATTCACGCGAAGCGCTGGGTGAGCTGTTTGAAGAGGCGATGCTGCAGTACGATGGCACCAGCCTAAAAGGGTTGAAAACCAGTGGGCCCAAGCAGGCCGCTTCAAACATTAGCTCGAGCATTGCCACAGCGGGTGTCGAGCGGATTGTCGCAGCCGCGTCTAAGGTGGCAGAGCGCCCTGCGATCAGCGTGGCTAGCGCCCCTGTTGCAAAACCAAAAATGGCCTCAGGCAGAACAGGCTCCGCCACCCGTGAGCGCAACATTAAAGAGGGTATTGAGCGCGACCGTCAGGCCCGCGAAGCCCTTAAGAGCCAGCAGATCGCCGAGCAGGCAGATGAGATGAAAGCGATCATGGCGCGCTTAGATGCGCGTGGCTCAACACTGCGCCGACGGTAGTGC
>JBMZCU010000435.1:0-2622 GCA_049613705.1 Pseudomonadales bacterium
TGCCCTCGAGCCATGCACACAGCTGTTCTTCGCTGTAGTGGCCGAAATAGCGTTGCAGTACCTCACGCGGGCTGAGGCCCCCGGCGCAGCAGGGGGCGAAACTGAGTGTATACACTAGGATTTAATACGGTAGCCGGTTTTGAAAATCCAGTAAATACATCCCAGGCAGCTCAGCATAAAGGTGAAGGTCATCCCCAGGCTAACTGCAATATTTACATCGGCGACGCCGTAGAAAGCCCAGCGAAAACCACTGATCAGATAGACCACAGGATTGAACAGGGTGATGGTTTGCCAGGGCTCTGGCAGCATATTGATCGAGTAGAAGGCGCCGCCGAGAAAGGTCAGCGGCGTGACAACCATCAGTGGAATGACTTGTAATTTCTGGAAGTCGTCTGCCCAGATGCCAATCATAAAGCCGAAGAGGCTAAAGGTGACGGCTGTCAGCACTAGAAACGCCAGCATCCACACCGGGTGAGCGATGCTGTAATCCACAAAAAGCCTCGCGGTAAGCAGGATAAGCAGTCCGAGCAGGATAGATTTGGTGGCTGCAGCCCCCACATAGCCAGTAACAATTTCAAAGGGCGACACTGGGGCCGAGAGCACCTCGTAGATGGTGCCGGAGAACTTGGGGAAAAAGATCCCAAAGGAGGCGTTGGAGATACTCTCGCTAAGCAGTGAGAGCATCACTAAGCCGGGAATAATGTAGGCACCGTAACTGATGCCGTCGATTTCACCCATGCGCGAGCCGATGGCGGTGCCAAAGACAATAAAATAGAGCGAGGTAGAGAGTACCGGCGAGGCGATGCTCTGCATTAGGGTGCGCCATGCTCTGGCCATTTCAAAGAGATAGATTGCTTTAATGCCGTACCAATTCATTGCTGTTTTCTCAGTTGTTAGCTTGCGCCGTATCTTGTGTGTGGACGAGGTCTACAAAAATTTCTTCGAGTGAGCTTTCGCTAGACTGGATATCTTTGACACTCAATCCCGCGCTGTTAAGCGCACTGAGTAGGTGTGCGATGCCCGTTTTTTGTTGCTGTACATCGTAGCTGTAGCTAAGACTTAAGCCGTCGTCACTCAGTTGCAGTGTGTACTCGCTCAGCGCTTCGGGGATTTGCGTCAGCGCTTGCTGCAGCTCGATTGTCAGCACTTTTTTACCGAGCTGGCGCATCAGGGTTTCCTTCTGCTCAACCAACATAAGCTTGCCTTTGTTGATCACGCCGATACGGTCGGCCATCTCTTCCGCTTCTTCGATGTAGTGTGTGGTGAGCAACACAGTGACACCGCGCTCGCGCAGCTGATGAACCATTTGCCACATGTCGCGTCGCAATTCGACATCGACCCCCGCGGTAGGCTCATCGAGGAAGAGTATTTCCGGTTCGTGGGACAGCGCCTTAGCGATCATTACGCGGCGTTTCATGCCCCCGGAGAGCTCGCGGATACGCGCATTTCGCTTGTCCCACAGCGAGAGTTGACGCAGCAGCTGCTCGATGTATTCAGGGTTCGGCGCTTTGCCGAATAATCCACGGCTGAAAGTGACCGTGGCCAGTACGCTCTCGAAGGCGTCAGTGCTCAGCTCTTGAGGTACTAAGCCAATTTTAGTGCGTGCTTGGCGATAGTCTTTTACCACATCGTGGCCGTCAGCGAGCACTCGGCCGGCACTGGGGTTTACGATACCGCAGATGATGCTGATTAAGGTGGTCTTGCCCGCGCCATTGGGACCGAGCAGGGCAAATATCTCACCGCGCTGGATTTCAAGGTCAACGCTGCTCAGCGCGCAAAAGCCGGAGCTGTAGGTCTTCTCAATACGTTTTACATCGATGATGGCTGTCACGGCGCACTTGCCTCCTTATAGTGGGCGCTCAGTATAGCGTGCTTTCGAAAGTCGGGGTACGTATATAGTCCCACAGAAAGTCAATCAAGCACTGAACAACGGGGCTTTGGCGTCGCTCTGGGTGGCAGACTAAATAGTAAGCGGCATCGGCTTGTACGACTTTGTCGAAAGGCGAGACCAGGGAGCCGCGCGCTAGGCGCTCGCGGCTCAAGCTCCAGCGACCAATGGCGACACCGCAGCCTTGCTCTGCAGCATTGAGGGCCAGTGCCGACATGTCAAAGCACATATCAGGGCGCGGTGAAATTGCGCTGAGGCCTGCGCGCTCTAGCCAGTGATTCCACTCGCACAATGGCCCGGCGTGAGGCTGGGCTAGTGCATCGTGAATAAACTGGCAGTGGATCAGGCGCTCGGGTGAGTGCTCGAGCTGCATCTTCTGCATGTAAGCCTCGTTACACAGTACTTGTAACTGCTCCTCACGCAGTTTTTCGCTGTGCAGCCCTGGGTAGTCAGGGCCGCCATAAGTTATCGCCAAATCCAGCTGTGGATTGCTCAAAGGGCTCTGTGCATTGTGGGTATGTAGATATACGCATAGCTGCGGGTACTGCAGTTTGAACGCGGCGATGGCTGCCCCTAGCCAGTGCTGTGCAAGTGACGGAGAGGCAGAAAGGGAGAGTTGGCCGCTAATATTCTCGCCCTGTAAATCGCTCAGCGAGCGCTCTAAGCTGTTAAAGGTTTGATCGGCGATATTCAGTAATTGTTGTCCGCGCTGAGTCAGCGCGAGCTGGCGGTTG
>JBMZCU010000436.1:0-2621 GCA_049613705.1 Pseudomonadales bacterium
CTGTAAGTATTACGCGAAACCCCGGCGCTGTTAGGGGCTTGAATATTGACCTGAGGAACGCCATTGGCTGCTTGCAACACCGTTGGCTGCTGCGTTACCGGTGCTGATGCATCTGCGCGTACATCCTCAGCGCTCACCTGCTGGGCACTTAACAGTAGAGTAGAGGCCACGAGTAGAGATGAACTGCCCTGCAGTATCCAGTTAGAAACCACACTCAACTGCTCTACCCAACGTGTACAAGCACTTGATAGCATACGCGCCTGCTTCTTGGCACCACTCTTAGCCGTTTCCCCAACGACGATAAACTGCAGTCGCGTGCGACAAAAGATTACTTTATAGATAAGTGCGTTCACGACGGCTGCCCTCCTTGGCTAATATCTGACAATGGGTGTGATTGGTGGTAGAGCTCTGCTGCTGCGCGCGTCACGTTGGGCCCACTGACACTTGTCACAACACCTAAGCTGTCGTTGCGGCGGCGCGAGAGGCGGCGAAACACCAGATCCGGTAAATGCTCGCGATGAATCATGCGCATTAATTCGGCGGTGTTGCCAAAGGGGGATATAAAATCCACTATCCAGGGACGATCGCCGCAACTCCAAGCGCTGGTATTTATCGCACGGTCTGGAAAGCGGCGATACTCTTCCTCCCCCGCGACATCAAAGAACGCCCAAGCAATGAAAAATACGGGCTTGCCGCGCTGTAGTACTAAAATAAACTGACCGCTATCAATCGCCGGCAACAGCGTACTCTCTAGCTCCGAAACTGTGTAACGAGCGTGGCGGGGAGAGTGCATCCACAACCAAAGTGCAGAACCCAGAGACTGAGCAGGTATGTGCGGTGTTCCTAAACTGGGATTGATGACAATTGTATCCTTCACACTAAGCTCCTTTTAAAACTGCCAGTTCAAGGTAAAGCCGACGCTGGTATCGCGCGCTTGGAACCCCTTGGGTTTATACACAGGCGTGCCGATGAAGAACTGATAGCTCAGCGCTTTGACATTTCCCTTGATCCCCACCGAAGCCCCGGCCAATTTTGTGCCCAGCAACTCCTGGCTACCGCGCCCCGAGACTTGACCGACATCTAAGCTGGCGAACACCTCCGCCTGGGTTTGGCCAAGCCGCGTGGCCAGCTCGTTCTGCAAGTACCAGCCGCGGTCAGCACTTAGACTTACAGCGCCGTCAAACCCGCGCACTGTATAGCGATTGCCTATAGTGAATTTATCTTGCGAGGTGAGCTTGCTGTCGGTCCACTGCCCCTCGAAGCGGCTACTCCAGCGCCACTGCCGCTGCTGCCACTGAAAGGGCATTTGCGTGTTGAAGCTGATACGCAAGATCTCGCTGCGCGCTGTGGCATCTCCCGTCGCCTCTTCCGGTGCTGGCTGCGCGCCGAGCCAGCTCGTGCCCCTGCGATAATTCAGCGCGCCATTTACCTTCAGCTGCTTAGCATCCAAAGTGAAGGTTTGCTCGTGCTCTACACCTAACTCTAAATAGCTGGTGTCACGGCGCTGCACCTCGATCTGGGTGCCGTTGACAAAGTTGCGGGAATCGCGCTTAGTAAGTGTTGCTCTCAGTTTGGTCTTGGCCGTCTCGCTGCGGTACACAATACGGGTCAAGCCAACGGAGTGGTTTTCACTGTTACCTGTGTAACTGATAGGGCCATTGAGGCCCGCTATGGTCTGTTCGTAATCGCTTTTCGAGGAATTTAGATCCAGCTGCCAATAGCCGACAGGGATAGAGTAGTGAACGCTGAAGTTGCCGGAACCCGATGCGTTGTCGTCGTGTAAATCTACCCCTTTGCTGACGTAAAACAGGTCGCTGTAGCCCGTCGGGTTTTCGATGAACAGCGTCGCATTTCCCTGATACTTACCTGTACTGTCAGACCCGGAGTCATTGGCAGAGAGTGCCACTCGCCACTTTTTCTGCTGCTGCCACTTCACTTGTATGTCGCTGACGCCCACCTCTTGTGCCGGATGCAGTGAAAAACTGGCCTCCACTGAGCTCAAGCGCTGCAGGTTTTCCAGCGCCTGTTCTAGGGCGCGAATATCTAAATACTCGCCCTGCTGCAGCGGCATAGTGTTACTCAGGCTCACCTTTCCCTGCGCCTCCTGCGACAAGCTAATCAGTCCAGCAGTGCCGGCAACTAGGTGCAACTCGAGCACTTTAGTGCGTAAGTCTTGGGCAGGGGCGAGTACTCTCGTGGTGACTAAGCCGCGGGCGATGTACAGGTTTTGCAGCTCATCCATTAGCGTTTTGATTCCCTGCGGCCCGAGGCAAACATTGCGCTTGCGTTCGAGAAGGCTTTGCACGCTGGCCAACTCGATGAGTGCGGCATCGCCTTCTAGCTTGACCTCGTTGAGATCAAAGCAGGCTTCATCGGTATCTTGTTGTGGAGAAGCAGACTGGGGGAGAGAAAGGTGGACGCTCTCGTGTTCCGGTTGCAACTGTCGCTGCAGTGCCTCTTGTTGCTGCTGTGCTTGACGCAGCTGATCACGCGCGATGTTATCGGCCTCTGGAGCGGCCAACAGCGTGTTTGACGTCAATAAAAATAGTGGAGCAACTACATGGATTTTAGATAATCTCATGACAAATTCCCTTTCATCACCAGTACAGCGGTATCTAATT
>JBMZCU010000437.1:0-2618 GCA_049613705.1 Pseudomonadales bacterium
TCCTGCGGGAATTTAAACACCACCACATCACCGCGCTGGGGATCACCAATATCAATAAACTTAGTATTGAGTACTGGAAGACGTAAACCATAGCTGAATTTATTGACTAAGATAAAATCGCCGATTTTAAGTGTCGGCAACATCGAACCCGATGGGATTTGAAAAGGCTCTACAATAAAAGAGCGCAACACCAGCCCAAACGCCAATACCGGAAACATCGATTTTGACATATCGGCCCACGCCGGGAGATTTTCTACAGCGTGCAACTGCTCTTTTGAGAGCGCGCCGCCTTGTTCAGCGGCCGCCTTCTCAGCGGCGCTGACCCGCTCTTGGCGATCACTGGCAAACCATATTTTATCAATCAACCAGCCGACGCCCGCAAGTGCGGTAAGTACGACAAGCACTAAGGCAAAATCAAAATTCATCTAGAGTCCTTAAATTCAGTAATCAAACACACTGTCGATTAATTATCGACCTTGAGCACTGCGAGGAAGGCTTCCTGTGGGATCTCGACACTACCCACTTGGTTCATGCGCTTTTTACCCTCTTTCTGCTTTTGCAGCAATTTCTTCTTACGACTGACATCGC
The DNA here is from genome assembly GCA_049613705.1 of Pseudomonadales bacterium. Lineage (GTDB taxonomy): Bacteria > Pseudomonadota > Gammaproteobacteria > Pseudomonadales > Balneatricaceae > Rs1. The sequence continues at coordinate 589 of JBMZCU010000437.1, forward strand.
CGCCGTAACACTTAGCAATAACGTTCTTGCGCAGTGCCTTAACCGTCGTTCGCGCGATCACCTTACCGCCGAGCGCCGCCTGTATGGCAACGTCAAACATCTGTCGAGGAATCAAATCCTTCATCTTTTCACACAGCAGACGACCGCGATATTGAGAGTTATCACGGTGCAGAATAACCGCTAGTGCATCGACCTTCTCACTGTTGATCAAAATATCCATGCGTACTAGAGACGCACTTTGGAAGCGCTCAAAGTTGTATTCTAGGGACGCGTAACCGCGGCTGACTGATTTGAGGCGATCAAAGAAATCCAAGACCACTTCTGCCATAGGTAGTTCGTACGTCACCTGTACTTGCTGACCTACAAATTGCATGTTCTTTTGTACACCGCGCTTCTCTACACAAAGCCCAATAACCTGACCTAGGTAGTCCTGTGGCACCAGAATATTAGCGACTACGATCGGCTCGCGCATTTCACGTACTCGCGCAGGGTCCGGTAACTTCGAAGGGCTGTCGATGTGTACTACATCGCCGTTATTGAGCTCAATCTCATAGACTACTGTCGGAGCGGTAGTTATAAGGTCGATATCGTACTCGCGCTCTAAACGTTCCTGAATGATCTCCATGTGCAACATACCGAGGAAACCACAGCGAAAACCGAAGCCAAGTGCATCAGATGTCTCAGGTTCAAAAAACAGTGACGCATCATTCAGGGTAAGTTTATCCAGCGCCTCACGGAAGTCTTCATAATCATCTGAACTGGTAGGAAAGAGCCCAGCGTAAACTTGCGGCTGTACTTGTTTAAAGCCGTCCAGCTGCTCAGTGTCAGGAAACTTAGCGTGGATAATAGTATCGCCCACAGGCGCACCGTGGATCTCTTTAATCCCTGCAACAACATAACCTACCTCGCCAGCTTTTAGCTCGTCGGTCACCGTGCGTTTAGGGGTAAAAATACCCACACCGTCTGCGTTGTAAGTCTGACCAGTGGTCTTAATTTGGATTTTATCTTTCTTGCGCAAAGTGCCGTGTTTAACACGCACCAGTGAAACAACGCCCAGATAGGGATCAAACCATGAGTCAATGATCAGCGCCTGCAGTGGGGCCTCTACATCCCCCTGCGGAGCAGGAATCGTCGCCACAAGCGCCTCAAGCGTATCCTCAATACCCAGCCCACTCTTTGCCGAGCAGTGAACAACATCGGTCGTATCAATACCGATGACCTCTTCTATTTCCTCTTTAACGCGCTCAGGATCTGCCTGGGGCAAATCCATCTTGTTAAGTACCGGTAATACTTCAAGGCCCTGCTCGATAGCGGTATAACAGTTGGCAACCGATTGCGCTTCAACACCTTGAGCGGCATCGACCACCAGCAAAGCTCCTTCACAGGCTGCAAGTGAGCGCGAGACCTCGTAGGAGAAGTCAACGTGGCCTGGGGTGTCGATGAAGTTTAGCTGGTAGGTTTTACCATCTCTTGCTTTGTAATCTAACGTCACACTCTGCGATTTTATAGTGATACCGCGCTCACGCTCGATATCCATAGAGTCGAGTACTTGTGAGGCCATCTCGCGATCGGTCAACCCGCCACAGTATTGAATAAAACGATCCGACAACGTCGATTTACCGTGGTCGATATGGGCAATGATGGAAAAATTACGGATATGATCTAAGTTGCTCACGTATGGGATCTCAGCCAGGCTAATGTTAATAGAAGCGAAAAGCGCAGTATTCTAGCCTATTCCCCGGTGTACCGAAACCGCTTTGCAAAATTAGGCCCTCATGCCGTTGTTATTACAGCCTGCAATGATAGAAAGGCACCGCTATGCGGCGCCCATCACGTTATTTCTGCAATTTAATGGGGATGAAGATTGGTGAGCCGCGACGCACAATTCGCATAGGAATCGCTTTATCTTTCGGCGCTGCTGCTATCGCATCATTCAACTGAGATAAATTTTGTACCTTTTCGCCATCGAGCATGGTGATAATATCGCCCACTTGTAACCCAGCCTGTGCACCGACGCCCGGTTTTACCTG
>JBMZCU010000438.1:0-2597 GCA_049613705.1 Pseudomonadales bacterium
GCTTGGCGGTAATGTTTTTAATGATATAAACAGCGAGGCACAGATGCAGAGCCGTATCTCTGCACACAGCGGCAATGCCTCTGCTGTCAGTGTCGCTCGTGTCCAAATAGAAGATACCAGCAAGCTGACTACCGATGATTACGAAGTGGTTGTTTCCGGTGAAAATGAGCTGATCGTCAAGCGGCAAGATACAGGGCGTGTCGTAAATTTATCGAAGGTAGCCTCCAGTGCTGATCCAATGGCGGATGATAGTTACTTCATCGACCAAGTGAGCGGTGAAATCCGTATTAAGATGGACGGTTTAGATATCACCGTTGATACAGCGGGTGTGATTGGTAAGGGGGATAGTTTCCTTGTTCAGCCGACACGCTCAGCGGCAGCGGATCTTCAAGGTGTACTTACTGATGGCGATCAAGTCGCTTTGGCCAGTCCTGTGCGTATCACTACTAATACCAATAATCAGGGTACAGGTGTTGCCACGGTTGAAGTGACAAACCCTAAAGGGACGGCTTTCGGTGATATTGGAAACAGTGATAAGTTAGATCCGCCAATTGAAATTGTGTTTAATAACGCTGATCCTATTCAGTACACAGCGTTTGATATCTCCAACCCTTCTGATCCTCAGCCTATTACCGGGATGCAAAACATTGCTTACACCCCCGGTCAAGCGATTGCATTTGAGGGCTACGAGGTCACAATTAAAGAGCAGCCCAAAGCCGGAGATCGCTTTAGTTTTGATTTTAATAAAGACGGCTTTTCAGATAACAGGAACGCCCTGGCGCTCTCGGCCATTCAATCTAAAGATCTAATAGGTAGTGGCTCACTGCAAGATCAGTACTCACGGATTATCGAAGATGTAGGTAGTCGTACCGCCTCGTTGAAAATCAATTTGACAGCCAGTGAAACTGTCATGAAAACAACCCAGGAAGCCTTGGCCAGTGTCAGGGGCGTAAACCTGGATGAAGAAGCTGCGCGTCTGGTGCAGTATCAGCAAGCCTATCAAGCCTCTGCACGGGTTATTTCGACCTCGCAGACGTTGTTTGATACTTTGCTACAAGCATTCTAAGGAGCGCGATATGAGAGTAACAACACAGCAGCAATATTTAAACTCTATCGATAACATGCAGCGCTCGCAGAGCAAGATTAACAATCTCTCTGAGCAAATCGCGTCGGGCAAGAAAATTATGCAGCCCTCAGATGATCCTGTTGCAGCAGCGCAGATTGTCAAACTGGAACGAGAGCTAGCACAGTACGATAAATATGAACTAAACATAGATGTGACTCAAAAGCGCCTTGAGCTTCAAGAGAGTGTGTTAGCTGAAATAAAAAACTCGATGAACCGCGTGAATGAGCTGATTATTTCGGGTAATAATGGCACGCTTACTGATGCAGATCGGGATACGATCGCCAATAGTATGCGCACTGAAGTCGAATTTATGGCTGGCTTGATGAATACGCAAGATGCGCAAGGCGAGTATATCTTTAGTGGAAGCAAGGGAACAACGCAGCCCTACGTGAAGCAAACTGATGGCAGTTATCAATACATGGGGGATGACGGGCAGCGATCGATTCAAGTAACCGATAACCTGTTCGTCCCTTCTAATGATTCGGGTGACTACCTCTTTGAATCCATCACTGGGCGTTTAGAGGCGAGTGTTAAAGGGGCATATGCAGCGACACCACCGCCAGCGGGTGCGGCGCCACTGGTTACAAACGTTAAGTTTGACAATGTCGCCACCGAAAAGAGCTTTCAGGAGAAGACCAGAGGATTGGGGGATCTTCAGATCACAACCAATGCAGCTGGTACGGCTTACTCTATCACTGATAGCACGGGTAACCCTGTAAAGGACGCCAATGGTGTCGATATTACCAACATTGCCTATACTGCAGGTGATGAGATAGATGTGCTGGGTATGAAATTTAACTTGGCTGCACCTTCCGGTGCTTACACAGGTAATAATATCAATACCTTGCAAGTACAGCCGGAGATTAAAAACATCCTGACCGCCGTGCAAGATATAGCCACCGCGATGGAAAAGCCGATCACAGACCAGCAGTCGCGCGATGATTTGTCAGAAGCGGTTACGCTGGCTTTTGATCAAGTCAATCAATCGCAGGAGCGCAATATAGAAAGTGTGACTCGTCTAGGGACGCGGTTAAGCTTTTTGGATCAAGTGGAAAGTAATAACGTCGACTTTAAGCTCTTCGCTAAGACTAGTCTATCGAGTATCCAGGATGCTAACTTGGATGAAGTAATTAGCCTGTATAAGCTTGAAGAGGTTACGCTACAAGCGTCACAACAAATATTTGGGCGAGTATCATCGCTCAGCTTGTTTAACTATTTGCAAAACTAATAGTTTGAGAGCGAGACTGATTAGGTCTCGCTCTTTTCTCCTCCCCAAATTAGTGCATCATTACTACCGGTAATCTCCTTGTCTTTTGAATCGCTGTCCCCAGATGTCGTGCTCGATGCTGTTGAGCAATTTTCTATACAACCAACAGGGGCTATGTATTCGCTCAATAGCTATGAAAATAGAGTATTTCAGCTCGCCACTGAAGATCAGGCGGTGATTGTCAAAGTCTATCGTCCACAGCGC
>JBMZCU010000439.1:0-2547 GCA_049613705.1 Pseudomonadales bacterium
GGTCATTAAGTAGCGGCGGATAACTAAATTGCATCAGCCTTTGTTAGGTAGATATCGACTACTGAGCGTTGCCATTTAATTTAAATTTTAAAAATCGTTAATGAAAGGTTCACTGGGTGATTGAATTTTTCATCTATTTTTAAGAATTTGTCTTATAAAAGCTGCTTTTTAGCACAGATTGTGGAAAGTGCAAAATTTATTCAAAAAATATATATGTCGCTTTATGGGAACGATTTTGAGTTGTGTCGTATATAGTACACCACAAGACGCAATTAGGGCTATTTTCAGGTGATGTCGGCGAGTTTATCGCGGTGTTGGAGAGAGTAGTGAGAACCCTGAGGGTTCTCTAAGTGTATTCCTTTGTGGTGTCATCCAAAGGCTAACGCAGGACCTGAGGGAATGACGCCTGTGGGGTTGATCGTTGGATGGCTGGTATAATAGTGGGCTTTGATGTGCTCGATGTTGACTGTTTGAGCGATACCCTCCATGGAGTAGAGACGCTGTAAATAAGCGTGTAAGTGTGGGTAGTCAGCAATGCGCTTGAGGTTGCATTTAAAGTGGCCGACATAGACAGCATCAAAGCGTATCAGTGTGGTAAAGAGGCGCCAGTCGGCTTCAGTGAGTATCTCACCCACTAAGTAAGGCTGTATCGATAAGCGCTGCTCGAGTACATCAAGCTGTGCAAACAACGCGCTGACCGCTTCTTCATAGGCCGCTTGGGTGGTGGCAAAGCCCGCGCGGTAAACGCCGTTGTTGATGTGTTGATAGATGTCGTCGTTGATCGTATCTATCTGCTGATGCAGTGCTTGAGGGTAAAAGTTGAGCGCATTACCCGTTAGATCATCAAAGGCGCTGTTGAACATGCGGATAATGTCCGCTGATTCATTGCTCACTATCGTTTGGCGCTGAGTATCCCATAGAATGGGCACAGTCACGCGTCCAGAATAGCTGGCATCAGCCTGGGTGTAGAGTTGGTGCGCGTAGTCAAACTTGTAGTGCGGGTCCGGGATAACGCCATCACTGGGGGCGAAGGTCCAGCCCTGATTCCCCATGTAGGGATGAACGACGGAAATGGGGATGATCTCTTGCAATTGCTTGAGCTGGCGAAAGATCAGGGTACGGTGCGCCCAGGGGCAGGCGAGGGATACGTAGAGGTGGTAGCGCCCAGCTTGTGCTAAAAAACCAGTATCCCCGCTGGGGCCTGCACTGCCGTCGTGAGTTATCCAGTGGCGAAATTGAGCGCGGGTGCGCTCGAAACGCCCGCCAGTGCGGCTGGTGTCGTACCATTGATCGTGCCATATCCCTTCGATAAGTTGTCCCATAATCTCTCCAAAGTAGTGGTGTTGTGTTACACAAAGCGGCCAGTGCGGTAGTCGTCAAAAGCTTGCTGTAGTTCTTGACGAGTATTCATTACGAACGGGCCTGCACGTTCGACGGGTTCTTCGAGGCGCTTAGCAGCTACCAGAAGCAGGCGGCAATCCTCTAGCGCATTAAGTGTCAGGTTTTCCCCTGCGTTAAGTACCGCTAGTTGTTGGCTGTGCACACAGTGCTGCGTTTCGTCAATACTGAGTTGCCCTTCAATGATGTAGATAAACGCACTGTGGCTGGATGGAATAGGTTGGGTAAACTCCCCACCTGCGCGCAGCGATATATCAAAGAACAGCGGCTGGGTATCGGCATTGGTGACAGGGCCTTGTAGTCCGCAAGGGCGCTTGCCGCAGAGTACCCTGAGCTCACCGCCGCCAGTGAGTACTTCCACTGGAATTGTATCCGCGCTGTACTCTTGATAGCCAGGTGCAGACATCTTGGCACTGGCAGGCAGGTTGAGCCAGAGCTGAAAACCCATCAGTAATCCGTCGGTTTGCTCGGGCATTTCGCTGTGGATGATCCCGCGCCCAGCGCGCATCCACTGAATATCACCAGGCTCGATAACCCCCTCTCGACCTGTGCTATCGCGGTGGCGCATTTTACCGGCCACCAGGTAGGTTACCGTTTCAAAGCCGCGGTGAGGGTGTTCTGGAAAACCGGCAATGTAGTCGTTGGGGTTGTCTGATGAAAAACAATCGAACAGTAAAAAGGGGTCAAGGATAGGTAGCTGTGGTCCTGCAATATAGCGACGAAGCTTGACGCCGGCGCCGTCAGAGGTCGGCTGGCCCGAAATAATAGTAGAGGCGATTCGCGGTGTGGGTGACATAAAAGCTCCTTGTGTTTAGAGCAGTGTATGTCGAGAGAAGGGGGAGAAAAACAGTGTTTGCAGGGAATCAGTGTTCTGCAAACGAGAACAGTGCGCAGACCTAGTCGGCCTGCGCACGGGGCTAACTTAAGCGATAGCGTCGCTCGGTGCTACATAGTCGTAGCCCAGAGTTGTTGCAACAGCTTCAAAGTTAATCGTGCCGCGGTGAACATTTAGGCCGTTGAGCAAGTGTGCATCATCCGCTAGCGCCTGCTTGTAACCTTTGTTTGCCAAGTTCAGGATGAATGGCAGAGTAGCGTTTGTCAGTGCGAAGGTCGAAGTGCGTGCGACCCCACCTGGCATGTTGGCAACAC
>JBMZCU010000440.1:0-2547 GCA_049613705.1 Pseudomonadales bacterium
ACAAAGAGTGCGGCCCCTGCAAATGCACCGATGAGGATGCCGCCGTCTATACCGGGTAGGATGGCGGCCAGTCCGATCCCGCCGGTGGCGAGTGCGCTGGATGTACTGCTAGGTTCTGCCATTTGGGTTCTCCATTAATCCCACAGCTGCAGACGTTGCGTGCGTGGGCTTGTGCTCGTAATTGGCGGTAGTTCGATTTCAGTATTTTCAGGGATCACGGGGCCTAGCTCCGCTAACTGCGGGTTGGCCTCCATCACCTGTTCGGTTGTTCTGTGCGCACTGCCGTAGTGGCGGTGGCAGATCAGATCTAGAGTGTCGCCCTGTACTGTGCGATAGCGCATTAGATCAACTCGATGGTCGATTGAGACACGCCAGCGATTCGCCGCACTGCCAAGATAGATTGGCGGCGATAGTCGTCGATGCTGTCTGCGATGTCATCGCTGCGCCCGCTGTTATTGTTGCTGCTGTCATAGTCTTGATAGCGCTCGTTGAGCTCCGCTTTCGCCTGGCAAAACACCGCGCGTTGATAGTCGTGCAAGTGCTGGCTTTGCCCGTCTACCTGTGGCGCCGGTACATCACTGAGCGTTGCAATGCTGAGATTGCTTTGCAGCTGCTTGAACGCAGCTAGGTCTATGTTGATCTTGCCGATCGCATCGATCAGCGCGTGGCGCACCCGGGCGTTAGTGATGCCGCTGTCGACTCGCATCACTTCCCTAAATTGGTTGGGGTCGACGTCGGGGAAAAAGCCGTTGTTTGTGATGCGGCTGTCCTCAGTGGGCAAGCCGTTGGCGATGAATCCAGACATGTCTCTCACTCGCAGTTAAAACGGCGGTGGACAACGTGGGGAACAGAGTAAATACGCTGTATCCACGTTGTGCCGCCGGGGTGCTGGGATGCTCGGTTAAGAGGGCTCGCCCTCGGTATCTTGTTGCCCGACCGTGTCAGCGCTATTGGCCTCTGGCTTTGTCGGTTCTTCGGGCGGTGGTGTTGGCTGCTTGTCAGACTCGTTTGGCACGGGTTCTAGCGGCTTGGCAGCGATCGCCTTTTCAATCGCTTGGATGCCTTTTTTGACCCCCGCGCGATCGTTGAGCTGCAGCGCTGATTTGAAATGCTCAAGCGCCGTTACCAGAAGCTCATCGCGCTGTAGGGCATAGCCGAGCGCTTTGTGTAGTTTGGCTTTGACCGGGTCAGGGTAGTCGACACCCTCGAGCAGCTCGTAAGCGGCCTCTAGATCAAAGCGTGCTACGGGGCTTTCCTCGGGGGCTTTGAGGGCTGCATCGGCGATTTCCTCAGCGATGATGCAACCGATAGAACGCTGGTATTGATCGGGCATCTGCAGGCCGTGCTGCAGCGCATAGGCGCCCAGCTCCAGTGCGCTGCTGTACATGCCGGCGTCTAATTTCCACAGCATGATGGTTGTCAGCACATCGTCAGGCTTGCCGGAATCCGCTTCCAGCACGCCCTCGAGGTAGGCCTCGTATTCGTTGACAAATAGGGCCTTGCGCGCGCACTTAGTGACGATGGATTCAATACCCTTAAGCGTCTGCTTGTGCTGGTGCAATTGCGCCAGCATCAGCTCGTACTGGCTGGCGTTGGGGCGCACTTGGCTGCCGATGTCGATGGCCGCTTGCTGCGCGGCCATCGTTTTAGTGAAGTGTCTTTTCGCAAGCGTCATGGTGTTCTCCTATAACTTGCTTTATCTCTCGCGGCTAACGGACTAGGCGAACTCAATGTTCTCGATCAGGCACGCCATTTCGTAATCCTCGATCACATACGCATCGTTTGAAGACTCGTAGTTCTCGATTTGGTCGCGCTTGGGGTTGTCCTCGAAGTGGCGACGGCGTTTGCCCTCTTGGAAGTAGATCGAGAGGTTGTCCAGACGGGTGATCAAGATGGCGCCTGCTGGCACGAAGGGGACACGTACAGCACCTAAACCGCCGACGCGCTTTTGCGAGAGGATTAAGTCGGTAGCTATCTTTTCCGATGACGGCTGATCTTGGTTAACCAGCGGGAAGTACTTATCGTGCAGCAGATCGCGGCCCATGATGGCGACCAGCTCAGTATCTTCGCGGTACCAGGGCTCGATCAGGTTGTTGACAGCATCCATGACCAATGCATCAAGATTTTTGTAGTCGCCTTCTGTGCCAATAATCACTTTGCCAACGGTTTTATCGCCGGTATCGAGTACGCGTGCAGAAGCATTCTCACGCATTTTTTGCAGCCAGCCTATGTTGACGTCCTGCAACATTGGATTGGCTGTTCGATCACTGTCAGCAGCGTACTCAGTACCATTGAAACCTATGGTGATGCGATCCAGTGCCTGGCGTGTGAGAACGGCATCGCGAAGGCGAGTTTGAAAATCTGGAAACTTGGCCCACATGTCGAGTTTTGCGTACTTAATATGGGTGTCGCTATTATTCTTGCGGCACTGGTACTCGTTTTTCTCCATGTTGGTCGGATCTGTGGTCTGACGATCCTTATTGCTGGTATCTGTGTTACTAGCGATGGGGCTGCCAACGCCTAGGCCCAGCTTCTGACCGCTCATTT
>JBMZCU010000441.1:0-2541 GCA_049613705.1 Pseudomonadales bacterium
CGGCCCTGCGGTACGGCGCTTTTCTCGCCTGTAAGGCCGCGGCGCGGCGGCGATGTCGAGCCGATCGCAATTTATCTATCCCAGAGTATTGTTTTATTTAACTAATACGTTTAAAAAAGGTTTTGTCTCGTGCTTTTGATGATTGATAACTACGACTCCTTCACCTACAACTTGACCCAGTACTTGGCTGAGTTGGGGGCGCAAGTTGAGGTTGTGCGCAACGATGAAATAGACGTACAAGGTATTATCGATCTTAATCCTAAGTCACTGGTGATTTCACCAGGGCCCTGCACACCGAAGGAAGCGGGGGTTTCAGTGGCGGCGATTGAGCAGCTCTCGCACCGTTTACCCATTTTAGGGGTCTGCCTGGGTCACCAGAGTATCGGTGCCGCCTTTGGCGCTAAGGTCGTGCGGGCGCGCCAGGTTATGCACGGTAAGACCTCTATGGTCTACCACAACAACAGCGGTGTGTTTAACGCTTTGCCCAATCCGCTGCAGGTAACGCGCTATCACTCGCTAGTGGTGGAGGCGCAGTCACTACCGGACTGCCTAGAGATGACGGCCTGGACAGCGCACGAGGACGGCAGTGTCGATGAAATTATGGGGCTGCGGCACAAGACACTGGATATAGAGGGGGTGCAGTTTCACCCCGAATCGATTTTAACTGAACAGGGGCACGAGCTGCTGGCTAACTTTGTGGCGCGCCAGCGCTGACCTTGCAAGAGAGAAAGACACGTCAGATGGATATTAGAGAAGCGCTTGGCGCTGTCGTCGAGCAGCGAGATTTAACCACGGCCGAGATGCAGAGCGTGATGATGCAAATCATGACCGGCCAAGCTACTGATTCACAGATGGGCGCCTTCCTGATGGGGCTGCGCATGAAGGGCGAAAGCGTTAAAGAAATTGCCGGCGCGGCGCGGGTGATGCGCGAGCTGGCTATTCCCGTAAGTATCGCCACGGAAAATGCAGTTGATATAGTCGGCACAGGTGGCGACAGCGCCAATTTGTTCAATGTATCTACCGCCTGTGCCATCGTAGTCGCGGCGGCGGGCGGCACCGTGGCTAAGCACGGTAACCGCTCCGTGTCATCGACCACGGGCTCTGCAGATTTGCTCGAGGCGCTCGGTGTTAACCTCAATTTAGAGCCTGCGCAAGTGGCGCGCTGTATCGATGAGATAGGGGTCGGCTTTATGTTCGCGCCACAGCACCACAAGGCGATGCGCCACGCGATCACCCCGCGCAAGGAAATGGGGCTGCGCACTATTTTTAACTTACTCGGCCCGCTAACTAACCCCGCAGGTGCCAAGCATTATCTGCTCGGTGTCTTTGAACCCTCTTACTGTCTGCCAATCGCGCAGGTGATGCAGGAGCTAGGTGCTAAGCACGCAATGGTGGTAAGTGCTGCCGATGGCCTCGATGAAATCAGCTTGCACGGCGAGACCTTTGTCGCCGAGCTCAAAGATAATGAGATCACTGAGTACAAGCTGACTGCTGCCAAAGCGGGCTTGGAGCCTCAGAGCTTGGATGGGTTACAGGTGTTCAGTGCCGCCGAGAGCTTGCAGATGATTAACGCCGCCTTTAGCGGCGAGCACAGCAAAGCCGTTGATATGATAGCGCTGAATGCCGGTGCTGCACTTTACGCCGCGGATATCGCGCCGGATCTGGTCAGTGCGGTAGCCAAAGCCAAAGAGACGATTCTCTCCGGGGCGGCGCTCAACAAGATGCGCCAGCTAGCCGATTTTAGTAACAGTATCTAAGTTGTTGAAAACAGCTTCAACAACTTGTGAAACGCTGCCGCTGGGCAGCTGAAAGAGAGCCTTAAATGTCTGATATACCCACTATTTTGAAGAAGATCGTCGCGCGTAAGTACGAGGAAGTAGCCGAGCGCAGTGCACAGCGCAGTATCGCCGATCTTGAAAAAATCATCGCTGCAGCGCCAGCTTCACAAGCGCCACGCGGTTTTGCCGCAGCGATGCAGGCCACAGTGGACATGGGCCACGCGGCAGTGATCGCGGAGGCGAAAAAGCGCAGCCCCTCGAAAGGGCTACTGCGCGACCCATTTAACCCCAGTGAGATTGCACAGTCTTACGAGCGCGGTGGCGCGAGCTGCCTCTCTGTACTGACAGATGCCGACTTTTTTGAGGGCAGTGAAAGCTACCTGATGGAAGCGCGCGCGGCGTGTAACTTGCCGGTAATCCGCAAAGATTTTATCGTTGAGCCCTACCAGGTCTACGAGGCGCGTGCGATTGGTGCCGATTGTATTTTGCTGATCGTCTCTTGCCTGGAAGATGCGCAGATGGCTGAACTGAATACCCTGGCGCACAAACTTGGCATGGATGTGCTGGTTGAGGTACACGGCGGTGACGAACTCGATCGCGCGCTGAGCTTAGACAATCACCTTTTGGGGATCAACAACCGCAACCTGCACACCTTTGAGGTCAGCTTAGATAACACCTTCGAGCTGTTGCCGCGCATCCCAGAAGGTAAGTTAGTGATCACTGAGAGTGCAATTCACAGCCGCGAAGATGTGGCCGCGATGCG
>JBMZCU010000442.1:0-2536 GCA_049613705.1 Pseudomonadales bacterium
TGAGTGGTCAGCTTTAAGTTGTCGGTATAAAGGCGAATCAGTGAATCGAGCGAGTTGATGACGAAAGTGATACCCACTAGCACCATGGAAATCGCGATAAAGCCGCTGCTGTCTACACCGTTTTGGTGATAGAAGTAGAGCACACTAAACCAGATTGCCAACGGAATCGATGGGAAGATCAATAGCGCTGCCAGCACTTGCCAAGTGCGCAAGCCACCCACAAAGCGTGAGGTAAATTGACCTATCATAATGCTCCAGGCAAACCACCAAAAGAGGTAGAACGCGTGATAGTCGTTAAGCGGTAGAATAAACTTCTCGATATTGACGAAGTAATTAGCCAGCAAGTTCGTTGCATCGAGCATTTCATTTGGCCCCATTGCCGCCATGATCCACATAACGGCGATCAGCAACAGGAAAAGCCAAGTCGATAACAGACTGAGTACTTTCACGTACTTGATATCTGTACTGGAAAAAACAGCCGCACAAATCACCGCCAGCACGATGACATAGAAAGTCATCACGATACTCTCACCATCGCCTATTTGCGGAAAATACCAAGGCAAGTTGGTTAACAACAAGAACGCGGTAAAGGCACAAGTGCCGATAATGACAACGTTGTTGATCCACTTCACTACAGGGATTTCAAAGAACCCCACTCGCGGCTCAATAATGCAGAAATAAAAACTAGTCAGGAAATAGAATCCCCAGATCAAAAAGCCCCAATAGGCAAACTCAATAGCCAACGGGTTGCTAAATGCGTACTCAGGGCTGGCCGTTGTGTCCGCATAGCCTGCGAATTCGGTCAGTGGAAACATGATGAGTCCGACATCGAGTCCAGAGGTAAATAAGATAGCAATAAAGGTAAAAGTACGTACCGGCGTCACCCCGATACATTTGACATTGCCCCATTTTACGAGACAAAAGACGATAGCGAGCAAGGTAAATATGATACCCGCGCTGAGCAGCGTGTTCATTGAGACACTCCGAAAAAGTGAGGAATTGTAGACTACCGGCTAGGCACTCTACACAGTTATTATTGATTTTTATTAAAGGACCATTTAATTAAATGACCGTTTAAATAAAATCTCACTTTTACTTTTCAAAGTCAACGCGTGAACACGACGCAAAAATGACTGTTTGAGACAACACTCTTGTTCATTTAAAACAGTACTAAATCGTAGCGCCCTGATCAGCAATACCGATGTAAAGGCGTAATACGAGGTCATGATAGACAATTAGCACAGCTATCTAGCACGATACCGGTCTAGATATCCAAGGCTGAACAGCCATAGAGAGAAGATGCTGAGCACGTAGAGGAAGTTGAGCAAATGGCGGCGTACTTATCAGTGTCTGAAATAGCCGCTTGGCTTTAGTGCTCTGTGGCTGCTAAACGCGGGAAAACTCACGCGCTTAACGAGCCCTAGCAGGTAATCTGCCCGCTTGAGAGTGCCAGCAAAGATCAAGCTTACAGTGCGCCAATACTTAATAGGCATAGCCAATCGTTTTAGCGCTGCAGTTTTTTAACCGGGGATCGCGGTTTTCACGAAGTGAGGCAGCGTCTTGGCGCGCCCAAGCAATGCGACCAGCATAGGGTACTGCTCAATTTCGATACGCCCGCGAAAGCTAGCCCAATCAAGGTAACAAGCCAAACGTATAGCAACCACACTGGAGGGATCATCTAAACTCTCAGCGACGTCTTCAAGTTGCGCCAAGGTGCTATCGATACGATTTTGCTGGCGCTGCAGATAGGCACTTTGCGAGGCTCCAATACCATCTCGCTCAAGTAGAAAAAGATTAATTGTCGCGTCCATACAGGTGTTTGTGAGTGCAAAAATCTCTTGCTCACGCACACTCTCGATAAAGGGAGCACCCACTTTTTCTGCAAAGTAGCGCAATATCGAAGACGAATCTGTGAGCTGAAGATCGCCATCTATGAGAAAAGGTACACGCTGTGTCGGCGAAGCCGCTGCACTTTGCGCGTAATCTGTATCGATAAATTCACTCGTTAAGCCAGTATCGAGCAATGCGATACGACAGTGTCTTGCATACGGTGATGTGTAGCTGCCAAACAGTTTCATAGGACCTCCTGAACGCTTAACAAATGCATGGCGCAGTGCGCTGCGCTACTCGAAAAAAGCGTAGTTATTCTTACCGCGGTTTTTGACGTTGTACATCGCCTGATCGGCGCGCTGACAGACGCTAGAGAAACTCTCCTGCTCACTGTCAAAGATACAAACACCAATACTCAAGCCAATTTTTATGCGTTTTGAGTCAAAAAACAGCGGCGTTCTAAACGGTGTAATCAAGGCACTGCAAATAGATTCAAGCAGCGGCTTATCGGCACTGTCTAACAAAGCGACAAACTCATCTCCGCCAAAGCGACAGATAAATGCTTGATCAGCAACGACGTTTTTCAATTGCTCTGCGATATAACACAGTACAGTATCGCCAAACTTGTGCCCGTAGTGATCGTTGACATACTTGAAATTATCGAGGTCAATAAATATCAGAGCCGCTTCACCTGAGTTGAGTTCAG
>JBMZCU010000443.1:0-2536 GCA_049613705.1 Pseudomonadales bacterium
CAGCCTAGCGAGTTACAGGTAAAAGAAAGGTTAAGGGGGCTTAAAGCGCCGTGGAGATTTCTTCCCTCTATAATTGCTCTCCTATCACAATACCGTTGGCTTTAACGGCTTAGGGCTGCAGTAAAACTTTGCTCTTTTAAATCAACTGGCGCTGTATACGCTACGGGCTTAGTGCACAGTGTCGGGCTTACAGTGACTGGTATCGCCGCTGAATTACCGTAGAATAGCGGCGCTTACATTGGCGATGCCGCGAGGAAATTATGTCACAGAGCTATTTGCACACCCAGTCCGATGCCTACGGCGATATCGCCGTGTTGCGCGAGGACGATTACCGCATTCTGTCCTTTGGCGTCGGCGACGAGCAGAGTCGTCAGCTCACGGCTAAGCCTCATCAGTTACAACACGCCTATACCCAGGCGATGTTACTGCCGCTGCTGTGGCTTGCGCCCAAGCGGGTGCTGATTTTAGGACTCGGTGCCGGCAGTTTGCTCAGCGCGCTGCACCACGCTGTGCCTGGGGTGCGCATTACGGCAGTAGAGCTTCGCCAGGCGGTGATCGATATTGCGATTCGCTATTTTCGACTGCCACAGAGTAAAAAGATCGAGCTTCACTGCGCCGAGGCCGGAGCGTTCATGACGACGGGGCTCGCCAAAAAACAGGATTTGATACTCACAGATCTCTACCTTGATCACGGTATGGATGCTGTGCAGGTCGGTGCTCAGTACATTGCACAGTGCGCTGCGCAGCTCAAGGCCGAAGGGTGGTTGGTACTCAATTGCTGGGGTGAGTTGAACGAGCACACTGCGCTACTCGAGCAACTCGAACAACGTTTCAATTGTGTGTCGAGTTGCGATTGCGGCGAGGGCAATATGGTGATTTTCGCCTCGCAACAAGGCGTCAGCTTAGATCGCAGTGCGTTAAAAGGGCGTATCGCTCAGCTTTCAACCCGCTTGGACTACGATTTGGCTCGCTCCTTCGCCAAGTGGACGTAAACACTTCTTAAACCGATAATTTAGGCGTATGCTCTCAGGAAAATGCGAACAAGTCCTCAAGTGTTCCCTTGCATCAGAGGCGCTTTGGACTTATTAGCATCTTCCTTATTCCTCAGAAGTTATAGGATTGGCAGGGTCAATCCTATAACTTTTATCGAGGATTGAACCATGCACAAAATTGTCATTGTCGGAGGTGGCGCAGGTGGCTTAGAGCTTGCCAGTCAGTTGGGTAAAAAATTGGCGCGCAAGGGAAAAGCAGACGTATTACTCATCGATCAAAACAGAACCCACATCTGGAAACCCCTGTTGCACGAAGTGGCCACCGGCTCGCTCGACAGCAGTACGGATGGTGTGGTGTATCACGCCCACGCCGCTAAGCGTGGCTATCAATTTTGCCTCGGCCGCTTCGTTGACTTAGACGTCGAGCGCAAGCGTATTCGCCTCGAGGCCAGCTTTGCCGAGGACGGCCAGCAAATACTTCCGGTGCGCACGCTCAGCTACGACACGCTAGTTTTGGCCATCGGTAGTCAGAGCAACGATTTTGGCACCCCAGGTGTTGCACAGCACTGCCATTTCCTCGACAGTGCGCAGCAAGCAGAGAAGTTTCACCGCGCATTGCTCAATCAATTCGTACGCATCAATCAAAGCGATGACAGCGCGCCGCTCAACGTCTCTATCGTCGGTGCCGGTGCCACGGGGGTCGAGTTGTGCGCAGAGCTACACCACGTCACGGAATTGCTTAAATCCTACAGTATGCCGGGGATGCGCAACGATAGGCTCAAGGTCAATTTGATCGAAGCGGGCCCGAGTATCCTGCCGGCGCTGCCCGCGCGTATCTCTAGTGCCGCCAAGCGCGAGCTGCAGAACTTGACAGTCAATGTGTGTGAGAACACTCGGGTCAAGGAGGCGAGTGAGGCCGGGTTTGTCACCGCAGAGGGTGAGTTGATCGCCAGTGATATGATGATCTGGGCGGCGGGTATCAAAGTGCCTGATTACATCGCTAAGCTCGGCCTGTTTGAGCTCAACAAACTCAACCAAATCGTGGTGAATAAGACGCTGCAGTCCAGTGCCAGTGAAGATATTTTTGTGCTGGGTGACTGCTGCGGGTTTGAGAACGACGACGGCACTTGGGTCCCACCGCGCGCGCAGTCGGCGCATCAGATGGCCGATTGTGTGGCGCGCAATATTGTCGCGCGCCTGAAGGGTAAAACACTGCAGCCATTTCGCTACCGCGATCACGGCTCGCTGGTCAGTTTGAGCCGCTTCGGCACGGTCGGCAACTTGATGGGTAACCTCACCGGGAAGTCGTTCTTTATCGAGGGAAAAATCGCGCGGGCGATGTATATCTCGCTCTATCGGATGCACCAAGTTGCGATTCACGGCTGGGCCAAGGCGCTGTTGGTGATTGTCGCTGAAAAGATCGCCAAGGTGGTTCGGCCTAAAATGAAGTTGCACTGAGTCGCGCAGCGCGGTTGAAACTTAGCCCGCGGCGCGTTAGGGTGGATCTCACCTATTAGCCTAGCGATGAAATAGTTTCCCTAACT
>JBMZCU010000444.1:0-2478 GCA_049613705.1 Pseudomonadales bacterium
GTAAGTGCCCTTGGCAGTGTGCTTATTCACAGCATCCGCATGGCGTTTAAGCGATGCTTGGACCTTTTCTTTAAACAGCTCCGGCTCTTCGCGAATCAAGCGGTTGGATTCTTCATAGCTGATATCTGTAGGGTAATAGCCGCCCGACCAAGGGTTGTGCAGTGAGGTCTGGTCAGAGCCTAAGTGAATGAAGATATCAGCCTCTAGGAAGCTCTCCCACACATCGACCACGTTGCCGATAAAAGCAATCGATACGACCTCTTGACCTTCTTGTGCTTTGCGCACGCGCGCGACAAGCTCTGGCATGTTATCGATCAGCTCGTCGACCCAGCCCTGCGCGTGGCGCTTGGTCGCCGCCTTAGGGTTAACTTCTGCGCACACAGTGATACAGTCGGCGATGTTACCGGCTTTAGGCTGAGCACCGCTCATGCCACCAAGACCTGCGGTGAGGAAAATCTTGCCCTTGGGCGTATCACCTTTTTCGAGTACTTTACGGAAGGCGTTCATCACAGTGATTGTGGTGCCGTGTACTATGCCCTGCGGACCTATGTACATGAAGGAGCCGGCCGTCATCTGACCGTACTGAGTGACACCTAATGCGTTGAACTTTTCCCAGTCATCGGGCTGTGAATAGTTGGGGATCATCATGCCGTTGGTCACCACTACGCGCGGTGCATCCACTGACGAGGGGAAGAGACCCATAGGGTGGCCAGAGTACATGTGCAGTGTCTGGTCGGCTTCCATCTCGCTCAAGTACTTCATGGTCAGCAGGTATTGCGCCCAGTTCTGGAATACAGCGCCGTTGCCGCCGTAAGTGATCAGCTCTTCCGGGTGCTGCGCGACGGCAGGATCTAAGTTGTTGTCTATCATCAACATGATGGCCGCGGCCTGCTGGCACTTGGCTGGGTAGTTGCCGATAGCGCGCGCGTGCAGCGGGCGGTTTGGCTTGAATCGGTACATGTAGATGCGGCCGAAGTCTTTCAACTCGCGGGCGAACTCAGGCGCCAGCTCGGCGTGCCACTCCTCTGGGAAATAGCGCAGCGCATTGCGCACCGCCAGCTGCTTCTCTTCAACGCTTAGGATGTCTTTTCTTTTCGGTGCTCTGTTGGCATCTTCCGGGTAGGGCTTAGCCTCGGGTAGTGTATCTGGGATGCCCATTTTGATCGTCTGCTGAAAAAGACTGATATCGTTCATGCTTATCTTCTCCGGTTCCATTGTTCGGTTTTATTCGGCTGTTTCAACGCAGAACGCGTGGCTTTCAACGAGTTCTATAAGGGCGTCAATGTCGGGTTTTAGCAGCCGATCTTCTTCTAATTTTTTGACTTTGCTTCTGATAATACTGTGATTCTTTTCGATGATATCCGAGCAGTTATTGGGGCGTCTAAAGTCGATGGCCTGGGCGGCATACATTAGCTCAATGGCGAAAATTTTGCTCACATTGCCCAAAATCTGATTGAGCTTGCGTCCTGAAATACTGCCCATGGAAACGTGATCTTCCTGGCCCATAGAGGTCGGCACGCTATCTGCTGATGGTGGGAAGCAAAGTGACTTGTTCTCGGTGACCAGAGCTGCAGTGGCGTACTGCGGGATCATCATCCCTGAGTTCAAACCGCCGGATTCTGTCAGCATTCTCGGCAAGCCGTGCATGCCCTCAAGCAGTAAGTAGCAGCGTCTATCGGCGATGTTGCCAAGCTCAGCGGCGGCGATCGAGGCGTAGTCCAATACCATTGCCAGCGGTTGGCCGTGGAAGCTGCCGCCAGAGATCGCCTCTTCTTTACTGATCACAATTGGGTTGTCTGTAACTGAGTTCATCTCGATCTCAGCCATGTCCTTCAAGTGCTGGTAGGCATTGCGCGAGGCGCCGTGTACCTGCGGGATGCAGCGCAGCGAGTAGGGGTCTTGCACGCGGTCACAGTTGCTGTGTGAGGCCATATTTTCAGAGCCAGCTAAAAAGCTGCGCATTCTCGCGGCGACTTCAAGGTTGCCGGGGAAGGGGCGCGTCGCGTGCAGCTCGGCTCTGAAAGGTGATGAGCTGCCCTGCATGCCCTCAAGGCTCATGGCACCGGCCAAGTCGGCGAGATCCAGCAGGTAGCGCATTTTGGTCAGCGCAGTGATCGCATGGGACAAGATAAACTGGGTGCCGTTGATCAGCGCTAGGCCCTCTTTGGCTTCGAGCTCGAGCGGAGCGAGGTTATTAGCTTCCAGCAGTGAGCGAGCGGAGACAATCTCTGAACCCTGCCAAAACTCACCTTCGCCAAGCAGTGGCAAAAAGAGGTGTGACAGCGGTGCGAGGTCGCCAGATGCACCTACAGAGCCCTGCTCGGGCACCACGGGGATTAAATCCAGGGCGAGGAAGGTGAGCATTCTCTCCACGACTTCCAGGCGAATCCCTGAAAAGCCCTGGCTCAGCGCGTGGATCTTAGTGATCAGCATGAGCTTGGAAATAGACTTCTCGATAGGCTTACCGACACCAACCGC
>JBMZCU010000445.1:0-2472 GCA_049613705.1 Pseudomonadales bacterium
GGCTATTTTTAGGCCAGCGAATCCAGTGGCGTCAAGCGGCAGGTTTGGGCCTGGGCTTTATCGGGGTGGCGCTGGTGATTGCCGACAGGCAAATGATCGAAACAGCCCAGCTCAGCTCGCTAGGCATCGCCGCGTGTTTTATTGCGCTGCTCGCGATTTCACTGGGTACCGTGTTGCAAAAGCAGTGGGCTCAACAAGTCCCTCTACTGACAGGTTCACTCTATCAATACATGGGCGCAGCTGTCGTTGTTGCCCTTTTGACCTACTCCCTAGAAACTCAAACTGTGAATTACACATTTGAGCTATTCGCAGCGATGACGTGGTTAATTTTTGGGTTATCAGTACTCGCTATTCTGCTCTTGCTCTACATGATACGTGAAGGAGAAGTGGCCAAGGTGACCAGCTATTTTTACCTTGTACCGCCTGCAGCAGTTACCCAGACATGGCTGTTTTTTGATGAGTCTCTGGGCCCCATGGCTATAGTGGGTTGTCTGGCTGCGGTGCTAGGGGTCTTTCTGGTCGTTGGCGAAAAGAGACGCGTGTGAGGGTGTGGCAATCAGGCCTTTATACACGCTGCCAGCGTGCGACAAAGGCCATTGGCGGTGTGTACGGAGAGTCGGCTAGGTCCTCGCAATAATTACCTATGTTTTTGCCTAACTCTTCGATGTATTGGAGTGTTAAGCCTGCGCCAATAGCCGCATTCAAAATATCACCCATAGTATGCGTAAACCAGTAATTCTCTTTGGCCTGATATTTTTGATGGTTAAAGTAGTCAAGCCCCTGAGTATCGCAGAACGGCGTTTTCTCGAAGTAAGATGCGTCGATAACGGAGGGCTCACCCTCTTGATACATATTGAGCACAGGGTGAATTTCTTCCATCAAGAGTGTGCCACCAGGTTTTAACAGCGCCTGACAAATTGTGAAGAAGTGCGCTAAATCAGGCATCCAATTGATCACACCAACGGTGATCACGAGACAGTCGAAAGTGCTGTTTAGCTGGGGTGGCAGTTGGTAAATATTGTGGCAAAAATAGTGAATATCTTGCTCACCGGCCGCCTTCGCCAACTTTTTAGCTTGTCCGATAAATGCTTTGGAACCATCGATACCAACGCAGCGCCCAGCACCTCGGCGCTTGATAGAGAGTAAGTCCAGGCCGTTATTACAGCACAGTTGCAGTACATCTTTGTGCGCTGTACACGCCTCGTTCACAAGCTTGGCGAAATCCGGGTTCAAATTATCAAACCCAGGCTGAGCCACTCGTTTTTCAAGATCTGGAAATGCGCTGGCGTGCACACTTGCCGCTTCATCCCAGCTGTCTAAGTTTTTCTCAGTATAGAAACGAACGTCCTTGTCCATAGGTGTCTGTTATGCCTCTTTTAGCCACTGCACCATATCTTTCGCGTAGTAGGTAATGATTAGATCGCAGCCGGCGCGCTTAAACGCCAGCATGGACTCCATGACGATTGCCTTTTCGTCGATGACACCGGCGGCTGCGCCGGCCTTGATCATGGCGTATTCGCCGCTGACATGATACACAGCCATAGGCAGTGCGCTGTGCTGCTTGATGCTGGCAATCACATCCAAATACGCCGAGCCCGGTTTGACCATCAAAATATCAGCGCCTTCCGCCTCGTCTTGCAGCGATTCAGCGAGTGCCTCACGGGGATTGGCCGGATCCATCTGATAAGTATCTCGCGTGCCTTTGAAACTGCTGTCGACGGCGTCCCGGAAAGGCCCGTAAAAGGCTGAGGCGAATTTTGTCGAGTAGCTCATCACCGGAATGTGGCTGAAGCCATTGTCGTCCAGTGCTTCGCGAATCGCGGCTATCATGCCATCCATCATGCCCGAGGGAGCTATCATGTCGACACCGGCTTTAGCACAAGTGACCACTTGGCGCTGCAGATTTGCAAGTGTGGCATCGTTGTCTACATCATCTTTTACCACAACACCGCAGTGCCCGTGGTCAGTGTACTCGCAAAAACAGTTATCACTGATCACTAGCATGTCCGGTGCCGCAGCTTTGGCTGTGCGTATACAGCGTGCAATTAAGCCATCCTCCTGCCATGTATCACTGCCGCAATCGTCTTTAGCGTGGGATACACCGAACAAAATGACTGCTTTGACGCCGCTGTTCCAAACTTCTTTTACCACCTCTGCCAACTGGTTTTCCGGATAGCGGTAAACACCTGGCATGCTGGCTACAGCGACTGGTTGATCTATCCCCTCTTCGATAAACAGAGGCAGAATGAAATCGTCTCCACTCAAGTGAACTTGGCGGGTTAAGTCGCGCAGCACTTGCGTGCGGCGTAAACGGCGAAAGCGGAAGTCCGGTGTTTGTGTCATGCGTTAACCTGAAATAAGTAAAAAAGATAAGTTTAGCGTGTCTTAGATACAACGACCTTAAGCACGCTCAATAAAAGGGTAATAATCACTTTTTGGCGGCTTTTTCAATCGCCTGACCGCCGCGTTGAA
>JBMZCU010000446.1:0-2470 GCA_049613705.1 Pseudomonadales bacterium
AGCCAGGTGCTATGCTTTCTGTCGGCATGAACAAAGAGTGGTGGGATAGCCTGTCACCTGCGGATCAATTGATGATTGAAGCTGCGGCATCTATGGAAAACGACGTGATGATGTCTGAGTACAATGCGAAGAACGGTGAAGCACTGGCTAAACTGATCAGTGAGCAAGGCGTTAAACTTCGCGAGTTCAATGATGACATTTACGATGCTTTCGGTGAAGCCGCTGAAGAGGTGTTTGAAACAGTCCGTGAACACAGTGACCTTGCTGCGCGTATCCACGACAGCTTCGCAGATGCTCGTGAGACGGTCGGTTCTTGGGCTAAGATCTCTGATCAGGCTTACGTTCAGCAGCGTAACCGCGTACTCGACCTCTAAGAGGGCGAGTTCTAAGGCTTAGGCTTTAGGGCAGGAGCAGTTGCTACAAGTGACTGCTTCTGCTGAGCTTACCCAGCTCAAAAAATGTAGAACACACGATATACGAAAATCACTGACGCTGCATGTAGCAATAATAATAACAGTCACATAGGCAGATCCTACTAAATTTGGCGATTTAACGGTGATGATATGCAACGACCCTTATTGCAACGTGGTTGACAGTGCTTAAAAGGCGCTAACATATGAACAACTCTGTTACACCTTCAGATGATGAACAAACTCAACATCCTCCAGGTTCATCTACCCCATTAGATTACAAAGCAGGCGCTATCGACAAATTTGTACGCATGTTTGCAGGCGTCATGGTCGCTACTGCACTGCTGTTTTTACTCAATGTATACCTGACATTTGGCCTTAACTGGCCCAGCATGATGGGGTATTTCGAAGCTCGCGAATGGTTTGGTTTTGAAGCACCGCGCAAGGCCTTGAGCGATGAAGCGATGACTCAGGGCATGTGGCAGATGCTCAGCTATTTAGGTGCTGCCGCCATTGTCTGCCTCTTTGTGCTGCTGACACCCGCTCGTGCGCTGCGCGCCGATGCTGCTCTTCTCACCGGGTTCTCCAAGTATTTAATCCGAGCCTCCTTTTGGGCGGTATTCCTAGTCGGACTAGCGGATATGGCGATTTCTTTCCTGCGCGTAGAAAACATGCTGCACTACTTTGTTGATGGCGAGGTTATAAAGGCATTGGGACGCCCGATTTATCGTGGTGTTAATGTTCACTACCCGCTGATTGCAGTGGCTTTTGTGATCGCATTGTTTTCACGTTCACTGGGCTTTACGTGGCTGGCACTGCTGGTGGTTTTCGCCGAGTTTCAAATTGTACTGCTACGCTTTATTTTTTCCTATGAACAGGCTTTCATGGGGGACCTGGTTCGCTTTTGGTACGCTGCACTATTCCTCTTTGCCAGTGCCCATACATTAGTGTGTGAAGGGCATGTTCGCGTCGATGTGCTCTATGCGGGCTTTAGTGTACGCGCTAAAGCGTGGGCCAATACTTGTGGCTTAATTTTGCTAGGGCTTCCGCTTTGCTGGATTATTTTGACGATGGGCATGTGGGGTAAAGGTAATAGTATCAACAGCCCCATTTTTAGCTTTGAAGTCTCACAAAGTGGTTACGGGCTCTACGTCAAATATATGATGGTGGGTTACTTAGTTGTTTTTGCGCTGTCGATGATTGTGCAGTTTAGCAGCTACCTTCTGAGTAACGTCGCTGATTTGCGCGGCGAGGAAAACAGTGAACCTGCTGCGGCGCCTACGCCGCACTAAATGCAACTGACCAACTAAGGGTACTTTCATGGAGTTGTTTTTTCTCTTACTTTTAGTCGCGCTGATGATCTTTGCGCTGACTTCAGGTTTCCCGGTGGCGTTTGCGCTCCCGGGCTCGGCGATTATCGCCATCGCTATCGCCGCCGCTGCCGGCTGGATTTTTACCGGTAATCCAGATGCATACTTTGCAGAGGGAGGGCCAAACCAATGGCTCAGTGCGGGGGTTACCAATATTCGAAGTCTCTATTGGGACGTTGAACGCGATACGCTAATCGCAATACCGCTGTTTATTTTTATGGGTATTATGTTGCAGCGCTCAAAGATAGCCGAAGATCTATTGGTGGCAATGGCGCAGCTGTTTGGCCCCATTCCCGGCGGATTGGGCATATCAGTTGTTATTGTGGGGGCATTGCTTGCAGCAACGACGGGTATTGTTGGGGCGACGGTTATCGCGATGGGATTGATTTCGCTACCGGCCATGCTACGTAATAATTACAACAAGCCACTGGCCACGGGTATCATCTGTGCGTCGGGGACGCTAGGGCAGATTATACCGCCTTCAATCGTACTGATTATTCTTGCAGACCAACTCTCAAGCGCAGCGGATCAGGCGAGCACACTTCGTAAGGCGGAGTACAAGGAAATCACCGGTGAGTCCGTGATGCCTTCGACCTTTGATATTACCTCGGCAAGTGCCGGTGATATGTTTATGGGCGCGATGATCCCTGGGCTGATCTTAGTTGGCCTCTATATCCTCTACATTTTAGT
>JBMZCU010000447.1:0-2466 GCA_049613705.1 Pseudomonadales bacterium
TTCTACGCCTACTGGGCTTTAGTTTTGAGTGTATGTGCGTGCTCAAAAAGTCACCAAAAAAGCACAAAAACGTATTGCTAATCATTCTCATTATCGATATAGTGTTTTTGCTCGCAAGATGATTTAGCACTCGCTGAATCAGCTTCACTCTCTTGTTTCTCGCCTCAGGTGAACAGCAAGGGGCATACACGGTTCTTGTCATTTAAGGCTACCCGCTTGGGTAGCCTCCCTTTTTCTCTCTGATATTTATTGCCGCCGATGGTGCTTACGAACGCCTACTGAACAACATTGTTGCTGTCAGGGTTTTACAGCAAAGTGCAGGGCATTAGTCTTTAGGTGGCTTATCGTCGTCTTCGAGAAAGAACAGGATGCGCAACAAGCTCAGGCAGAGGTAGCCAAAAGCGGTACAGCAGCAACCAGCAGCAACAATAGTGACACCGGCTAGGGCGACAAGCTCGCGCTCTAGCGGCTGTGAGAAGAGGTATTCGCCGCTCATAATCAGGCCAATGCCCAGTAGTGTGAGGGCAAAGCCGATGAGAATCAGGCTTAAGTTTTTCCTAGGCTGCGCGGCTTGCGTGCGCAGCTTGTTCCTCAAGCGGCTATACAGACTCATAGGGTCACTCGGGCCGCTTGCGCAAAAGAGCAATGTTGACGCTAAAGCGTACCGTGAGCGCAGGTTGTTGGAGTAGGTGCTCAACTTTCTGCGCATTAACTCGCTGGCCGTGAGGTGTCATGAGCAATAACGTGTGCAGCTGCTCAGGGTCACTGACCGTGAAATCGAAGCACAAGGTCTCTTTTTGCTCGAGCTCGAAGTGTTCGCTCAGTTCGTCGATGGGGTTACTCTCGGCAAGCTTTACTTCACTGTAGAGTTGCTGGCGCAGTTCGAGCAAGTGATCCTCGCGGGCCCAGGCGAGAATCAGTGCCCCACCTGGCTTGAGTGCGTCGGCAAAAGGCGTAGGCATCAAGCGGCTGAACACAACGGTTAGTGCGTCTAAGCTCTGGGCGGGAATAGGCATATTCGCACCTGAGGCAACGAGCCAGCAGATCTCCTTATTACGCCTACAGGCCGCTTTTACTGCGTGCTTAGAGATGTCTAGACCATAAAACAGATGCTCGGGCAGCGCGCGCTGCCACTGATCGGTGTAATAACCCTCTCCACAGCCCATGTCCAACACACTCGCCTGAGTGTCCGAAGGTAATGTGCTGTGTAACAGTGCCTGGATAGCACCGGCCATCGGCTTGTAGTGGCCGCTGTCTAGAAACGCTCTGCGCGCGGCGACCATCTGTGCGTTATCGCCAGGGTCCTTTGATTTTTTCTGTTGCACCGCGAGCAAGTTCCAATACCCCTGACGGGCGCGATCAAAGTTGTGATTGGCCTGGCAGCGTAAACTGTTATCAGTGCGCTCGAGCGCGCATTGGCAGATAGGGCAAGTGAGTGAATGCACAGTGTAATCCTCAGCTTTTTACCAAGAGCCTAGCCATGATGTTCTCATAGAGCAGAGAGAGGTCGTCAAGATCTGATGCTTTAACCCGCTCGTTGATCTTGTGAATAGTCGCATTGATAGGGCCGAGCTCAACAACCTGGGCGCCGGTCGGTGCGATAAAGCGCCCGTCTGAAGTGCCGCCAGAGGTCGACAGTTCAGTGTCTATACCTTGAATGGATTTGATAGCGGCGACACTGGCATCGACCAGCTCTCCCTCAGCGGTGAGGAAGGGATTGCCCGAAAAGGCCCACTCAATGTGATAGTTGAGCTGATGACTGTCGAGTATGTTGTGAACACGCGCTTTAAGCCCCGCTTCAGTGGACTCGGTGGAGAAGCGGAAATTGAAATCTAACACGGCCTCGCCCGGCACAATGTTGTTGGCGCCGGTGCCTGCGTGGTAGTTGGAAATTTGAAAGCTAGTCGGCGGGAAGAAATCGTTCCCCTCATCCCAGACTTCGCTGGCGAGCTCGGCTACTGCTGCAGCGCTGGTGTGGATGGGGTTTTCTACCAAGTGCGGATAGGCGACGTGGCCTTGAATACCTTTAACTGTCAGTTTGCCGCTGAGCGAGCCGCGTCGGCCGTTCTTGATGGCATCGCCGAGCTTAGCTGTACTCGATGCCTCGCCGATGACGCACCAATCGATCTTCTCACCGCGTGCTTCGAGTGTATCGATAACGCGTGTCGTACCATTGATAAAAGGGCCTTCCTCATCGCTGGTAATTAACAGCGCAATAGAGCCGCTGTGATCGGGGTGGTGATCGAGAAAGCGCTCTAGCGCTGTGACAAAAGCGGCAATCCCGCCTTTCATATCCGCGGCCCCTCTACCTTGCAAGTAGCCTTCGATGAACGTGGGCGTGAAAGGCTCACTGCTCCATTGCTCCACAGGACCACTGGGCACGACGTCGGTGTGGCCGGCAAAGCAGAAGAGAGGGCCCTGTGTGCCGCGACGTGCCCAGAAGTTATCGACATCTTCGAAGCGCAT
>JBMZCU010000448.1:0-2458 GCA_049613705.1 Pseudomonadales bacterium
GGATGATCAACGGTGGACTGGTGATATTTGCCGGCATCGTCATCGGCTTGATTATTCCGCACCTTCCTAGGCGTAAAAAGAACAACAGCCAGTGGGCGTAACGCTTAGCACCAGATCAAACCGGGATGCAGCTTAACGCTGCACACCGGCGAAGAACACTGCCTCGGGGCGAGTCAGATTGATTCCGTAGCTGAGTTCACAGGGGTGCTCAATATCCCACAGCACGAGATCTGCATCATAACCGGGGGCTATTTGGCCTTTTACTTGGCCTAAACCTAGCGCTCTAGCGGCTTCGCGTGTCACACCGGCTAAACTTTCTTGCGGTGTCAATCCAAAGTAGATGCACGCTTGGTTCATTGCCAAGCGCAGCGATGCCTGCGGTGATGTTCCAGGGTTTAAATCTGTTGATACAGCCATAGGTACACCGTGCTCACGCAATGCGGCTATCGGCGGTAACTGCTGCTCCTTGAGTGCGTAAAAAGCGCCTGGCAGCAACACGGCAACAGTACCTGCACGCTTTAGTGCCGGCACATCCTGCTCTGCTAAATATTCTATATGATCTGCAGAAAGCCCCTGATATTGCGCCACCAGACTCGCGCCTTTTAAGTCGCTCAATTGCTCGACGTGACCTTTGACTGGCAACCCAGCAGCCACTGCGGCATCAAACACTTGAGCACATTGCTCACGGCTAAACCCTATACCTTCACAAAACACATCCACCGCATCCGCTAATCCCAGTGCTGCTATTTGCGGCAAAATACGCTGACAGATTTCGTCAATATAGGCGCCGTTATCGTCGAACTCGGGTGGTAGTGCGTGTGCAGCGAGTAAGGTTGTGACGACGTGCAGTGCGTTATTTTCCCCCAATTGCCTGGCAACCTCTAACATCGTGCGCTCATGCTCTAAAGAAAGGCCATAGCCGGATTTTATTTCCAGTGTTGTCACGCCCTCTTCCATTAAACGCGTAGTGCGTGTCAGCGCACTTTGATAGAGAGCTTGCGCACTGGTTTGGCGTGTCGCACTAACCGTGCTGGCAATCCCCCCTCCGGCTTGCGCAATTTCTTGATAACTGCGGCCCTGTAGACGCCATTCAAATTCGCGCGCCCGATTCCCGCCCCAAATCGCATGGGTGTGACAATCGATTAGCCCAGGAGTCAACCACTGACCTTGAGCATCGAGTGTCTGCTTTGCGACCGGCAACTGCGCACCTTCTTCATACAGTGCATGCACTTTGCCAGCGCACAGCGCCACGGCAGCATTGTTTAGCGTGCCGTAAGCCGTATCCACAGACGAAGACATCGTCGCCACATTGACATTAGTAATTAGTAAATCAACCACTGACATAGAATTCTCACCCTGAAATTTTCTAAAATAGTAGTTGTATATACAAGCATACACAACTACTATTTTGGCCAACTTACCCGTTCAGAGATAGCTTCGTAATGAGTACACCACGCTTTATGACCATCAAGGAGCACATCGCGCAGCTGATCAACCGCGGAGAGTTAACCCCAGGCGATCGCGTACCGTCTGAAAACGAGCTCTGCCAGCAGTTTTCAGTCAGTCGGATGACCGCACGCCGCGCTTTAGAAGTGCTCAACGATGAAGGACTTCTAGTACGCACACCGGGCTTAGGTAGCTTTGTGGCAGAGCACAGGCCCGTCAGTACGATGCTGGAGATTCGCAACATAGCCGATGAAGTTCACGAGCGCGGCCACAGCTATCGCGCCGAAGTCATACAGCTTGAGGAGACACAAGCGGACGCCCAAAGTGCGTGGCTACTGGATGTACCGCCTGGCACTAAACTCTTTCATTCAATCATTGTGCACTATGAAAATGACCTACCGCTGCAGTGGGAAGACCGCCTGGTTAACCCAGCGATGGCACCTGATTATCTCGCACAAGATTTCAGTCACAGCACACCTAACGCCTATCTCTCAAAAGCTGCACCACTGACTGAAGCGAGCCACAAAATTGAGGCGACTCTAGTTAATGAAAACATCGCCCAAGCGCTGCACATGGAGTGTGATAAACCGTGCTTGCAAATAAGCCGCCGTACTTGGTCGGGTGCTGGTGTGGTAAGTATCGCAACCTTGATCCACCCCGCTGCTCGCTATTGCCTCGGCGACCACTGGAGACTTTAACCAGATAAGCGCCCCGCAAGTAAAGGGTCAGTTTGTCATCAAGCCAACATGCCTTGAGATTACGTCTCGCATAATGCTCCAAAGGCACAATGCAAATAGCAAGCACCGCTCAAATACAGCAGCACGGTGCTACTGATAAACACTTAGCACCTTGCTTATAAACCCCTCTGATTTCGTCAACGATGATAGCTAGCCCGTGTTGTAAACCTTCGGTGTATGCTCAAAAGCGATTAACCTGATGGCAATACTTAGCATTTCAGGTATTGAGAGAAAAACAGTATACGGTGTCAGATAAACAGCAATGCACCCGCTAA
>JBMZCU010000449.1:0-2436 GCA_049613705.1 Pseudomonadales bacterium
GACGAAAGCTCTCATCGACCAGCGGGAGAAAGGCCTTGCCCGCATCGCTCAAATTGACACTGCGCTTTTGCCGGGTGAACAGGCGCTGTCCCAGGCGATGCTCGAGCAGTTGAATTTGCTGGCTCACTGCGGACTGGCTCATGTTGAGCTCGCGCGCGGCGGCGGTAAAGCTAAGGTGCTTACCCACGGCTTCGAAGGTGCGCAGCCAGTTTAGTTGGATGTGCGATGTGAGCAGTTTTTCCATAAGTGCAGCTTATTAATATTCCTGTTTTAAAGCGTTGGAACGATAGAGGCTTTGTATTTAGCATGATTTCAAACACTCAACAAGCAAGCTGAGGCCTCAGTTGCACATATTTGGAAACGCACAACCATGAATAGAAGCACAGATGTTCTCGTAATCGGCGGCGGTATCGCCGGGGTCAGCACTTTGTATCACCTCACCCAGCTGGGGTGGACGGATGTCATGTTGACCGAGAAGCTCGAACTCACGGCGGGGTCGACTTGGCATGCAGCGGGTAACCTGCCGCACTTTAGCAACAGCTACAACATTATGAAGTTGCAGCAGTACAGCATCAGTTTGTACGCCAAGTTACAGCGTGAAGAGGAGTTTGGCGTCAGCCATCACCAGACAGGTGCGGTGCGCCTGGCGCACACCCAAGATCGCGTGGATGAATTCGAGCGTGTCGTCGCTATGGGAGAGCTGGCCGGGTTGCGTCTTGAAATGATCAGCTTGGAGCGCCTCAGTGAACTCTACCCGCACCTTGATACCACAGGTCTGTTGGGGGCGATGTGGGACCCCGATGACGGGCATATTGACCCTACCAGTGTGACACAGGCGATGGCACGACGCGCCCGCGCGGCCGGTGCCACGATTTTGCGCCAAAACCCGGTGCACGCTATCGAGCAGCAGGAAAATGGCCGTTGGCTGGTGCGCACTGAAAAGGGCGACATTGATGCCGCGCGCATCGTCAACGCCGCGGGCTTTAGAGCGAACGAGGTGGCGGCTATGGTTGGCCATCAGCTGCCGATGACCTCAATGGAGCACCAGTTTCTCGTCACCGATAACATCCCGGCTCTCGAGGAGCGTGACGACATGCTGCCGATGCTGCGCGACCCCGATGTCTCCTACTACCTGCGCCAAGAGGGCAAGGGGCTTATCTTGGGGCCCTACGAGAAGGGCGGTATTCCCTGGGCGGTCGACGGCGTCCCCGCAGCCTTTGGTCAGGAGTTGCTGGCACCTGACATGGATCGCATCGAGGAAATCGTCTGCACGGCGATGGAGCAAGTCGGCATTATCGGCGAGGCCGGTGTGAAAACCATAGTCAACGGCCCGATCACCTACACCCCGGACGGTCACCCGCTGATCGGCCCCGTGCATGGCTACGACAACTACTTTGTCTGCACGGGCTTCAACTTCGGTATCGTACAGGGCGGTGGTGCCGGGCACTTTATGGCGCAGTGGATTGTCGACGGCGAGCCCGAGCTCGATCTGTTTGAACTTGATCCGCGCCGTTTCGGTTCCTACGCCGATCACGACTACACAGTGGCCAAGGCAACAGAGGTCTACGCCAACGAGTACCAGCTGGGCTACAGCAACGAGTACGCGATGCGCGAGGCCAAGCGTGATCGCAAACTGACCCCAACCGCTATTGCCCAGCGTGAGAAAGGCGCAGTGATGGGGGCCTACTTTGGCTGGGAGCGCGCCAGTTGGTTCGCCCAGGCCAAAGACATCAAAGAGCAGCACAGCTTTAGGCGCGGCAACTGGTTCGAGGCCGTGGCGCGAGAGTGCGAGGCGGTACAGCACAGCGTCGGTGTGATCGATCTCTCGCCCTTCGCCAAGTTTGAGGTGAGCGGCAGCGGCAGCTACGCTTGGCTCGAGTCTTTCTCCCCCAACCAAACGCCACAGGCGGTCGGCGGGATTGCCTTGTCCCACCCGATCAGTGCGCGCGGTGGTGTAGCCTGGGAATTCTCCATCACTAAACTCGCCGAAGATCACTACTACCTCATGGCGCCAGCGGCGGCGGAGTTGATGATAGAGGACTGGCTGCGCGTGCGCCTGCCGGGCGATGGCGAGGTGCAGCTCGACAATATCACCGCGCAGTACGGCACCCTGGTACTGGCAGGGCCTAAGTCGCGCGAGATCCTGGCCAAGCTCACAGCTGCGCCACTGGATAACGACAACTTCCCCTGGTTTAGCGGTCAGCAGATCGAGGTGGCCGGAGCCCCTGTGCGCGCGCTGCGCATGAACTTTGTCGGCGAGCTTGGCTGGGAGTTGCACCACCCCATAGAACACCAAGCGGCGCTCTACGATGCCCTGATGGCAGCGGGCGAGGAGCACGGCATCGCCGACTTTGGCCTGCGCGCCATGGACAGCTTGCGCCTAGAGAAGGGCTACCCGATGTGGGGCCACGACTTAAATCTAGAGTTTTCACCGCG
>JBMZCU010000450.1:0-2427 GCA_049613705.1 Pseudomonadales bacterium
GATTGGGTAACATTCGTCACTACGTTAGTAGTGCTACTGGGGATGTGTATCCCCTTGCTGGTAATGCAAGAGCAATCCAGTGATTTTATCAACGCAGCGTTTGCTGTTATGACTTCTAAGTTTGGTTTGCTCTACTTGTGGGGCGGCATAGGTGCAGTCGGATTACTGCTGTGGTTAGCCATGAGCCGCTTTGGCAGTGTAAAACTGGGAGATCCGCAAGATCAGCAAGAGTTCAGTAACTTTAGCTGGGCCGGTATGTTGTTTTGCGCCGGTATAGGGTCTGGAATCCTCTACTGGGGGACCATTGAATGGGCCTACTACTATCAATCGCCCCCACTGGGTTTGGTGGCCGGTAGCGCTTCGGCAACGGAGTGGGCGGCGACATACGGTATGTTCCACTGGGGGATTACTGCCTGGGCCTTTTACGGTGTGCCAGCTATTCCTCTGGCCTATCTCTATCACGTGCGCAAGCAGCCGCAGTTAAAGCTCAGTGCCGCCTGTGAAGGTGTGATTGGTAAACACGCCAACGGTGCGCTAGGTAAAGTGATCGATATTCTGTTTATGTTCGGCTTACTCGGTGGTGTTGGCACCAGCTTAGGGCTTGGTACACCTATGGTGGCTGCGGGCTTGAGTGAGATATTTGAGATAGAAAACACCTTTGGCCTAAGTGTGTTTGTGATGTTGCTCTGCACTTTAATTTTTGCGATCAGCGCGTATTCGGGTTTGAAAAAAGGTATCAAAATCCTCAGTGACATCAATGTGTGGCTGGCGATAGCGCTGTTGGTTTTTATCCTCGTTGTTGGGCCGACGATTTTCATTCTCAAAACCACCACCAACGGCATTGGTTTGATGTTGCAAAACTTCGTGCGCATGAATTTTTGGACTGACCCTGTTGCGAATTCAGGTTTCCCTGAGAGCTGGACGATCTTCTACTGGGCGTGGTGGATCGCTTACGGGCCTTTCATGGGGCTGTTTGTGGCGAAAATTTCACGCGGGCGTACCATTCGCCAAGTTATCACCGGGATGCTGATTTTCGGCTCGCTCGGTTGCTGGGCTTACTTCGGTGTACTGGGTAACTACTCGATGTACTTGCAGCTTAACGATATCTTGGCCGTGACAGAGTTACTGAGCTCCCAGGGCGCCCCTGCGACTATTATTGCGGTGATTAGCTCACTGCCAATGACAGCGCTGGTGCTGCCGTTGTTCTGCGTACTGGCGCTGATATTTCTCGCCACCCAGTTTGACTCGGCCGCTTACGTCATGGCGGCCGTGGCGACAAAAGAGCTGAAAGAGCAGGAGCATCCGGCGCGCTGGCACCGTATGTTTTGGGCCTTTGCACTGGCTGCACTACCGCTGAGTTTAATGTTCGCCGGCGGTTTAAAAGCGCTGCAAACAGCGGCGATTACCTTGGCCTTACCGCAGCTTGTGATCACTGTCATTATGGCGATCTCGCTGCTGCGCTGGCTGCATCAAGACGAACAAAATGGCGTGCGCATCGCAGCCCCGAGTGCGCGCTAAGCGCATCGCCTAAACTCGCCGTGGGGCTGTGCTTTCAGCCTCACCGCGACAGACACTTGAGCATAAAATGATGGAGGCGCTGCTAGTGCACGCTCTACAGCGGCTGGCGCCACACTCTGTCGGCGATACAAGTACATTGATATGACGATCAAGATAACCGATATAGAAGTAATCGAATTGCGTGTGCCGGACAGCCGCGCACTGGATTTAGACCCTACCAATAATAACTGTATCATGCGGATCCACACGAATGTGGGGATTAGCGGGGTCAGCGAAGTCGATAGTTTACCCAGTGTGATCAAGGCGATAGTTGAGGCGCCACCACGCATCAATACCCTGATGGGGCTCAAGTCAATTTTGCTCGGTGAAGACCCAACGGATATCGCCAGACTGTGGCAAAAAATGTATCACCACACCAGTTACTGTGGCCGTCGCGGTATCGTAATGCACGCCATCAGTGCAGTGGATATAGCCCTGTGGGACTTACTGGGAAAACTGGAACAGCGGCCTGTTTCTGAGCTTTTGGCACAACCTTGGCATGACAAACTGCCGGCGTACACCACTGTCTACCCAATTGGCAGTAGTGTCGATGAATTGAAGCTCGCTATCGACAACGCGGCTAAATATCCGGTGAAAGCACTTAAGTTGGCGATCGATGCTTTTTGGAGCGTCGAGCCTGGGTTAGGTGTCTCTCTGTTGCGCGCTGCACGCGAGCACTTAGGGGATGATATTGAGTTAATGCTAGATGCCACCGCAGTCTTCAACAGTTTCGAACAGATTGAGCCGCTGTTACCCGCACTGCGCGAATGCCGCTTCACCTGGTTAGAAGCGCCTTTCCCCTTGGATAAGCTCGAGGAGTTTCGAAAGCTTCAAGGGCAGGGGATTGCCGTGGGCGCTGGTGATACCGGC
>JBMZCU010000451.1:0-2419 GCA_049613705.1 Pseudomonadales bacterium
CGTGGATATCAAAAGTATCACCTAGGCAGTGCTTGGACATTGCCGAGCACTCGATATGCCAACCGGGACGACCATTGCCCCAGGGGGACTCCCAGCTCACCTCGCCAGGCTTAGCCGCTTTCCAGAGCACGAAATCGACCGGGCTCTCTTTGACTTCATCGACGGCGACACGGGCACCTGCACGCAGCTCATCGACATTCTTGTTGGTCAGCTTGCCGTACTCGGCAAACTTGGCCACTCGATAGTAGACATCGCCATTACTGGCGGCGTAGGCATAGCCTTTGTCGATCAAGGTCTGAGTGATCTCAATAATGCCGTCAATGTGCCCTGTCGCGCGCGGCTCCTGATCGGGCGGCAGCACATTGAGCGTGCGCTCGTCCTCGTGCATCGCGGCGATCATACGCTCGGTCAGCTCGTGTGGCTGCTCGCTGTTCTCTGCCGCCCGGGCGATGATCTTATCATCGACATCTGTGATGTTACGCACGTAGTTAACTTTCCAACCCTGAGAGCGCAGAAAGCGCGTGATCACATCGAAGGAGACCATCACCCTAGCGTGACCTATGTGACAGAAATCGTAAACTGTCATGCCACAGACATACATGCTGATAGCTCCCTCTTGCAACGGTTTGAAAGGGGCTTTCTGCTTAGTCAGCGTATCGTATATCTGTAGCATTGAATTTCTCTCTAAATAATTAACTTAAGCGGTGTGTAGCACACCACGGCGCATTATATACAACTCGCAGCGGTGCGGGGAGTGATAAGAGGAATCTACTTTGATAAAAGTACTGTTAAATCCGATAACTACTTAGGCAAGCGGAACGTCGCCAGGCGTGCATCCCCCGCCCAGCTGCTTTTCTCCGCAGCGACCACAAATGTGTCACGCCCCTGCCAAAGTATCGACTCCCACTGTGCTTCGACACTTAAACGGTAGGTGCGCGCACTCGACCAGTCCGGCATACCTTCACTCACGTCCACTCGCCAGATAAAGGAGTGGCCCTGTTTGCGCGAGCGCGAGTAGCCGAGCAACAGCAGCGCCTTATTATCGGGGTTGTAGTCTGCAGCCGTGATCAAGCCGTTGACCGGGTAGCTGGCCAGTGGTGAGAGCTGCTGAAAGGTCTGGTTCAAGTCAACTTTATAGAGCTTAGTGCGCTTGTCGACGCGGTTCTTACTGAACAGCCAGAGCTCGCCTTCAACACTCACCAGCGCTTCACTGTCGTAATTGTGAGTGCGACTGGGAAAGAGGTTTTTGCGATCGGCGTAGCGCAAATTCAAGCGCTTAGCTGGCAAGGGAGATGCAGGCTCTGCCAGCTCGCTCAGTGCGACTTTGTAGATACTCAGTTCGCTGCGAATCGCGAAGTTGTTGCCGGTGTCGGCGATATAGAGATACTCACTATCGCGGGCCAGCTCTTCCCAGTCGTTGTTGACACCCTGAATACGCAACGGCGCAGCTATGGCGCCTGAGGTAGGGTCTATCGCGAACAGTTTGGCGCCGTTACCGCTGTCGTTAATCCCCCAAAAGCGTCCGGCCACTTGCTCTAACCCAGAAATCTCATTGAGTTCTGCCCCCAACCAGAGCTGCGAGCTCGGCTTGAGCCTGGCACCTGGCTTTTGCTGGCTACTGTTGGGCTCGACCATCTCCAGTGCGGACACTGAGACAGATATTCCCCACAGCAGTAGAGCGAGCAAGCGGCACCGCATTAGATACCCTGATCTAAGAGTTCATTGCAGATTGCACTGCAGGCATCGAGCAGTGCGCTGAGCTGCGAGAGCTCAATCTGCTGATTGGCCAGAATAAGCCGCACCCCGTTACGCCCCTTGCACACGGAGCGGTCGGTAAAGCTGATATCGCGCTCCTTGAGTTGCTGACACAGTGCTACTGTCAGTCGCTTGGCGTGTTCTTCATCTACGATACGTTCACTGCGGTAGCGAAACAGTACATTGAGGTAAGTGGGCGTGTGCAACAGTTCAAAATCATCGCGCTGTTCGATCAACTCGACAAAGTCGGCACGCAACTGCTGCAGTTGATCAATTTTACGGGCAAAGCCTAAGTTGCCAATCGACTTCCAGCTCATCCACACTTTGAGGGCGTCGGCACGACGGCCGCATTGGATAGAGCGCTCCCCCAAGTTATAGTCTGCATTTTGGTCGCTGTGAAACAGATAATCGCCGCCACCCCCAGAGCAGGCATCGCGCAAAAGACCTTTTTCGCGCACTAAGATGACTGCGGCGGTCATAGGCACATTCATCAGTTTATGCGCATCCCAAGACACCGAATCTGCCAAGTGGCAGCCCTTCAGCAAGCTTTTGTGTGTTTCGGAGAACAAGACAGGCGCGCCCCAGGCACCATCGATGTGCAGCCACAGTCCAAAGCGCTCGGCAAGTAGTGCACACGGCTCTACGGGATCGTAAGCACCAAGCA
>JBMZCU010000452.1:0-2418 GCA_049613705.1 Pseudomonadales bacterium
GCGACGACAGCCCCCTATCTGTATTTCTTTGTAAAAAAGGTGGGGGTCACAATTACTCAGCAGAGTCATGTGGCCGGGACAGTGATCGCCGCAGATATGTCGCTGGATGACCTCTCTATTACCTTGGCCAACAACTTAGTCACGCCATCTTCTGAGCTTGTGCTGTTCGATAAACGGGGCAAAGTTATTGCCTATAAAGATCCACAGAAAATGGTAGAGACGAATGATCAAGGTGACTCATCGATTGCCTCGATAGACAGTTTAGGTAGTGCGGTACTCGCTCAAAACGCGGATCTATTTAGCGCATCAGAGCAAGTATTGGACTTTGAATTCTCTGGAGAGCAGTGGGGAGGGTCGATCAATAAACTGGAAATCAGCGATGACTTTCAAATGTATTTTGGTTTTGTTGCCCCGCACAGCGAGTTGTTCGCTAAGGCCATCGATATTCGCTGGCAATCGAGTTTAATTGCTGTGTTGCTGATTTTTATCGCACTGCCTATTACATGGTACAGCGCCTATAAAGTAGCAGCACCACTGCGACGTCTTACCCTGCAAACACGGAAAATTCGTCAATTTGATTTTTCTGGAGAGGAGCAAACTGTCTCGGCGATCAAGGAAATCGATGGCTTAGCAGCAGATATGGAGGAAATGAAGAAAACGATTGGGCACTTCCTCAGTATGATCAAGGCGCTGGCCGGTGAGCGAAACCTGGACTCGCTACTTGAAACGATTACAAAACAAACACTCGATATCAGCCGTGCAGACGCTGTTGTACTGTATTTATTACAAGAGGAAGGGCGCTATATTGAGCCTGCGTGTGTCAAACTGATTGACAATGAGGTGGCGAAAATCTCACTCGATCGGCAGGATATTAATGAAAGTGACAATTTCCTGAGCAAGGCTATCAAGCAGAAGCGGGCTGAGGTACATAATTTTAAGCGTAGAGCAGCTGGGCGGATGGATGTATTAAACCCTTTCTTTGAGCAGCTCGAGACGTCTAACCTGCAAGTGTTAACTTTGCCATTGAATAATCGGAGCGGGGAAGTGACTGGACTGCTGTGTGTCATTAACGATATCGATAATCATCGCAGTGAAGACTTACAGAATCCAGATCGCATAGGCTTTATGCAGACGCTCTCGGGGTTTGCCGCTGTCTCTATGGAAAGCAGGCATATGCTGCAGGCGCAGAAGGACTTGATGAATGCATTTATCAAATTGATCGCCGGTGCTATCGATGCCAAGTCAGCGCATACCGCAGGGCACTGTCAAAGAGTGCCTGAATTAACCAAGATGTTGGCTGCTGCGGCTTGTGAGGAACAAGATGAAGCATTTAAAGACTACACGCTAACTGAGGAACAGTGGGAAGAGCTGGATATAGCCGCTTGGTTACATGACTGTGGCAAGGTGACAACACCGGAATATGTGGTTGATAAGGCGACAAAGCTCGAGACTATCTATGACAGGATTCACGAGGTGCGCATGCGTTTTGAGTTGATCAAGCGCGACTGTGAGCTCGAGTACTGGAAGTTAATTGCTGAAGGAGCTGATGAGAAGAGTGCGAGAGAGCGCATGCGTGAGCAGCACGAGCAATTGGATGAGGAGTTTGCGTTTATTGCCTCATGTAATCTAGGGCAGGAATTTATGTCTGAAGAGAGCGTGCAGCGCCTTAATACGATTGCGCAGCGTACATGGCGTCGAACGCTGAGTGACCGTTTGGGTATTTCGTGGGAAGAGGAACTGAGAAAGCAGCGCGAGGTAGAGCCACAGTTGCCGGTGATGGAGCCGCTGCTAGGTGATAGGGTGGATCATGTTATCGAGCGCCGCCCTCAGGACGTGTTGAGCGCGAACAATCGCTGGGGCTTTAACATGCATTCGCCTGAAAAACAGTATAACCGCGGAGAAATCTACAACCTGTCTATCCAGCGTGGAACACTCAATGACGAGGAGCGCTTTAAGATTAACGAACACATCATCCAAACTATCAAAATGTTGGATACGCTACCCTTTCCAAAACACCTGCGTAATGTCCCTGAAATTGCCGGCGGACATCATGAAAAAATGGATGGCACAGGTTATCCAAAACGTTTGACCCGCGATCAGATGTCTGTGTCGGCGCGCATGGTTGCCGTCGCTGATATCTTTGAGGCGCTCACCGCGAGTGACCGACCTTACAAGAAGGCGAAAAAGCTCAGCGAGGCAATTCAAATTATGCACTATATGAAACGGGATAATCACATTGATCCTGATATCTTTGATCTTTTCCTAAGCTCGGGAGTGTATTTGGAATATACCAGGCGCTATCTCTCTCCTGATCAAATCGACTTTGTCGATATCAAAGACTATTTACACAAACAAGATGTTGGTGTGTTAAAAAACGTCGCGTCATGAAGGCTTGGTAGTTTAAGTAACTGTTTATTT
>JBMZCU010000453.1:0-2418 GCA_049613705.1 Pseudomonadales bacterium
CTGGCGACATTCTTAGATTTAGGAGCCCCCCAGATAATATCTTGCTTGGCCATAGGGTGGTGATAAAAAGTGTCTAGCTCTTCCCAGTCATCCACGTGCAAGAGCAGTGATTCACCACCTTGCATATGCGCCTCGGCGAGCTTTTGCATCAACACATAATCGGTGCGCTCAGCGACATAGGTGCCGTCATTGTGCAGCTCCATACGGCGGTGGGCTTGGCGCAGATAACTGTCTGAATTATCGACATTTTGCACAGTGAAGCGCGCATAGTACTGGCCGTACATCGAATCGTGATTGGGCAAGCCCACGAGGTGCGACACGGCCGTCGAGAGTTTAATGTCAAACTCAGTGCGCAACTCACCTGGCTCTATTTGCGGCTCGCCTTGATAATGCAGTAGAAAAGCCCCCTGCGCACGATTTCCCATAATCCCCTGTAAACTCACACCTAAGGTAAACCCGCACAGCTCATCTAGAATATGCGCCACTTGAAAGCGCAAAAAAGGTTTGTACTCAAGCGCTTGTACTGGCCAGTGTGCAACTCGCTTGGCAAACTCCAGTACTGTCTGCTCACTGAGTATCACAACTTGTAGGCGTGCACTGTGGGTATAGTCGTGCCGGGTAAATCCAACAGGGTTAATGTGGGCGGCAGGTAAACTGGGCTGAGCTGTCATCTGGTTATCCTCAACATTACGTGGGCATCAATTTGATCGACGAAATCAAATAATGTCGACATTTTTAGTATTCGTCAACAATTTTAATTAATATCTTTCTTAAGCTCTACGCATCTTTTACACTAGGCTTTCCACCTAGAAGACAAGTTACAGATGAGCGACGCCTTAGCCCCCACACCTTCCGATGCCCAGGCCATCACGACCGACAACAGCGCTGCACAAGTGATTGGCCAACTCAAGCAAGACATCTTGAGTGGCCACTTCAAACCCGGCGAAAAGCTGCGCATGAACACCCTTAAAGCGCGTTATCAAGTCGGCGTTAGCCCACTGAGAGAGGCATTGTCACAGCTATTGGTTGAGCAGCTAGTCGTGGTGGCAAATCAGCGTGGCTTTACGGTGCACCCCATCTCTAAAGCGGAAATGATCGATATCTATTTGACGCGAGCGCACATTGAACAGCTGTGTGTTGAATTGGCCATTGAACACGGCGATGATCACTGGGAAGCAGGTATTATCGCCTGTGCCCACAGCATGCGAAAGTACAGCGACAGCTTAGAGCGCGATCCCCAGGAATGGGAGCGCCGCCACCAGGCTTTTCACACCGCAATCGCCAGTGGCTGCCAATCCCCAACGCTGTTGCACGTAAGACGTTCACTCTATGAAAAAGCCTCGCGCTATCGCAACCTCTGGCTACAGGACAACATGCTCCAGGCTGATGTTTTCGATGCCAACGACAAAGAGCACGAAGCACTGATCCAGGCGCTGATAAAAAGAGATACCGAGCGCGCAAAGTCCCTGATAAAACACCACCTGCTCGGACCGAGTAGACTGCTGCGACAGAGCGTGAACTTTGACTGATCGCAGCGGCACTGTAACAGGGCAGCCCATCGTTTATCGCACAGCGCACGCAACAGACAGTGCAGCGATTGCCTCGCTCCACGCGGCAAGCTGGCGCTATACCTACAAAGGTATCTTCAGCCAACACTACCTCGAACAGCAGGTCGACAAAGATAGGCTGACATACTGGGAGAGGTGTCTCAAGGCATCCAACCCTGAGCGAGAAGTGATACTCGCCTGTCGCGGCGTGCAGCTGCTCGGCTTCATCTGCTTAATCGCAGAGGCACACCCTGTGATGGGCACGATTATCGATAACTTACACGTCGACATAGATACGCAACGACAGGGCATCGCACGCCAGCTTTTGCACTGTGGTGCTAGCTGGGTGCTCGCGCGCCAGGAGAGCCCGGCCATTTATCTCGAGGTGCTCGCTGAAAATCACGCCGCGATCGCCTACTACAAAAGATTAGGCGCCGCACATCGAGAAACCAACCGCTGGCAAACTCCCGGTAACGGTCCAATTGTCGAGGATCTTCGCTACGCTTGGGCGGATGCGCAGCTGCTACTTTCTCCCAAGGGATAAAAAACTCACCCTCCGCAGAGGTATTTGCACACAATTTCTTCGAGCACACCTTCTCGCTCTAGCAGTGAGATAGTCGCATCGATCTGATCCAGCAACTCGCGGCGCTGATAGTGCAGTCGAAAACTGATTGGGTTGCTCTGATACGGCAGTGAGATGCGATAATCCAGTACCTTTTCGCTCTTGTAGTGCATCGCCAGAGCCTCGCGCATCAGGCCCACTTGATTCCAGCCGCGGCTGACGCGCTGTGCGATTTGCAGCGAGTTGGAAAAATCCTCGCGCACTATGTAGGGCGGCACCACAGTGCCACGCACCGTCGCCACCTTTAAA
>JBMZCU010000454.1:0-2416 GCA_049613705.1 Pseudomonadales bacterium
CGTCGTACCGGTGGAGGAGTGCTGGTATCAATCGCTGGCGCCGCTGATGCTGCAAATTCGCCAACAGCTCGGCAGCGGTCCCGTCTATCTGAGCTTCGATATCGACGGCATAGATCCCGCCTACGCACCGGGCACAGGCACCGCGGAGATTGGCGGGCTCACCGTGCCTCAAGCACTGGAGATCATTCGCGGCTGTCGCGGATTGGACATAGTCGGCTGCGATATGGTGGAAGTCAGCCCGCCGTATGATACCAGTGGCAACACCTCGTTACTCGGGGCAAACCTTCTCTACGAGATGCTATGCATCTTGCCGCAGGTCAAATACTACAGCTGATCCGCATGTGGATAGTGTGGTTGTTTGGGAACGTGTAACACGAACTCATCGCCTACTTTTAACTCACCGCAGCATTCGACCCACGCGGTGACACCACGCATGTTAAGCGCAGCCTTGACGAAGAACTTACCCTTGCCGGGGTAGTGTGCTTCAATCACGTCGCCGACAAAGCGGCAAGGGCCATTACACATATCCACAGTAAGTGAAGTGCCGGCTGCTGTGATTAAACGCGAGGACGGCGGTATCAGCGAAAAGTCAGGGATACCTGAAACCAGAATATTTGGCCCCAGCCAACTCGGGTCGAGCTCGGGGATCCCCATGTTATCGGCGATCGCCTGTAGCTCTTCACGGGAGATAAGGCTTATTTGACGCACATTGCGAATTTCGGTTTTCTTGGGGTACTGTGCGCCGACGCGCGAGCAAGACAAGCGTGTCTCGCCACCATGAGATTCACCCTGAATACCTGTGTAATCACAGTTCACCTTTTGCTGTGCGACGCTGACCAGCCCCGACTCGCGCGAGGGATTGACGTAAAGGCCTTCAATCTTGGCCACTAAACTTGTCTTTTTAAGCACAATATACTTCCTGGAAATAGAGAATTTTTACGCGGTAAGCCGTCGCTAACCATACAGCAAAAATAGTTAAAGCTCAGCAACATAGCAGGGATATTCACGCTGAGCGAGCGCCACATCTTGCAGTGCTAACTCAAAGCTGCAGACTGGATTTTCACGCGAGCTCTCACATATTAAGTGACCACCTGGGGCGTAGGCAAAACCGCAACCGCCAAACTCTTGCCCATCTACACCATTTCCTGCACGGTTGGCACTTACAACGTAGCAGCCAGAGACAATCGCAGCCATCGCCGCGGCGGTTTTCCAGTGCGCATAGCTCTGCCCGCTGGCCCTGGGCACGGCAATCAAATGTGCGCCGCTGCGCCCATAGTGGCGTGCCCACTCGTTGAACATCAGCTCAGTACAGAGTAAAAAGCCAACGTTCAACGAGGGTGTCTGTAACAGCTCGAACCCAGGCTGTGCAGTTTCAAACCAACTGCGCTCATAAAACCCCGACTCTTGTGGAAAATAGTGCTTGTGATGGACCGCGTGGTACTCGCCCTCTACCAAGGCATAAGCTTCATTAGCCAAGCGATTCGCTGTAGCCACCGGCTGCGAGCTCAAGACAAGCGGCAGCTGCAGCGCTTTGAGTGCCGCTATGCCTAAGCTGTGCGCCGCCATCGAGACATCAGCGCGCACCTGCTGATAATCACTCGACGCCGCCAGCCAAGGACCAAAAGGCATCTCATTGGTCAGCAACACATCTGGCTGCTGCCCAGCGATTGCCTCTCTCAGTTGACTCCATTGCTGACTATCTACACTCAACCCCTCCGGACACTGGACAAAACAGACTCGCATTTTTACACCTCTACTCTGGTTAAATTCACGGGCTATCTTACGCCCGACGAGTTCGTCGCTACAGTGTCAAAGCGTGAAACTAGCGTGACGTTTCGCCGCTTTTCTGGCACGCTCGCGCGCCGCAAATAGAGTATGCTAGAGTGCGCCTTTTCACTGCTGCGCAAACGCGCAAGTATCTGGCACTCAGGAGCCCCCGATGGATAAGTTTGATCGCCAAATCATCGCCCTACTCAGTACGGACGCCCGCCAGTCAAACAGCGATATCGCCCGCGCTGTCGGCCTCTCGCGTACGGCTGTCAGCAAGCGAGTGAATAAACTCGAAGAGAGCGGCGAGATCCTCGGTTATCGCGCCATACTACCTGCAAAAGAGCGGGTAGCTGCCTACTTTCACATTGCGCACAGCGCCCTGAGCTGCGAATCTCTCGTACCCGTTTTACGCACAATCCCCGAGATTAAGCACTGCCACTCCACCTTGGGCGAGATAGATATGACCGCCTATGTAGAAGCTGCCGATTTAGCCACCTTAGAAGCCCTGCGCTGCCAGCTGCTAAGCATGGACAAAATAGACAGCGTCAAGACCAGCACCATTATCAAAGCGCTGCTTTAAGGAAGGTATGAACAAGCCCAAAAACGCCTCTGGCTTACAGGGCGATTTACGATTGAGACAGTGTTC
>JBMZCU010000455.1:0-2409 GCA_049613705.1 Pseudomonadales bacterium
CTGCCAGTATTTGATGCACCGCCTCTATTGCCAGTGCCGACAGTCGCTGCGGCCAATACCCTCAAAGGGCGCGGGCCAGCGCCAACATTTGGCGGCAGTATTGGTTGGAAAAAGCGCAGTGCCGATGAACTGCAGCAGGTTTTTGCGCAGCAAGAAGAGCTCAATAAACAGTTGTATCACATGACGATGGATTGGAAGCCCTCGGAGATGTTTTACAACACGCTCACACGCAATGCCATTCCCAAGGAATTTGCCTTGCGCTGTCTAGATGAGTTTGTGCTCTATTACAGTGACGGCAAAAAGAAAGAGCGCAGCTGGGATCAAAAGTTTCTCGCCTGGGTAAAGCGCGATTGGATAAAGCAGCAGGGCAAAGACAATAGAAGTAACGAGCCAAAGCAGTCATCAGGTTATCAACATGAAAACAGCCAACGAGATTCTCGCGAAAAGCGCAAGCGGATTACCGCAGCAATCATGGACATCAACGACACCGACTGGTAGTGCCGGCGCGCCGCCCAATCCTTCAGCGCTGTCGCAACAGACCAAATCGCTGATCAACATGGTGTTCACGCGCTTTATGGCCATTTACGGCCACAAGTTTAAAAGTGCGTTTGAGACAGAGACAGAGATGCGTATCGCCAAGCGCGAGTGGGCGTTGAGCTTGGGTGGCTACAGTGAGGCCGAGCTTGTCGCGGCGGTAA
Source organism: Pseudomonadales bacterium (assembly GCA_049613705.1). Lineage (GTDB taxonomy): Bacteria > Pseudomonadota > Gammaproteobacteria > Pseudomonadales > Balneatricaceae > Rs1. The sequence goes on from JBMZCU010000455.1 coordinate 699, forward strand.
ATTGTGCCAAGGAAACCTTGGCGTGGGCGCCGAGTATTTCTGAATTCCTACATATCCTGCAAGATTTAAATCAAGCATTTGGCTTGCCGGATGTGCGCCAAGCTTACCGTGAAGCGTGCATGCACGCAGCGACGCCGAGCCGGCACAGTTGGAGCCACCCGCTGGTGTACGCCGCCGGTCGCGCTACAGGATGGTTTGAACTTCGCAGTGAGAGCGAGCAGCACAGTTTTCCACTGTTTAATTATCACTTCGAGATTCTCTCTAGACGGGTACGCCGCGGCGAAGATATAGAGCTTAGTGTGCCGGCGGCGCTTGAGAACAAGCAGAGTGTTACCAGTGCGTTTGCGATTGCGCAGTGGACGCAGCACAACGGTCTCTCTGATGAACTCGGTAGCTCGCTGCTCTATTACACCACCAAGCCAGAAGGTACCAAGGCGCGTGAAAACTTTCGCAATAAATCGATCGCGCGCGCAAAAGCGCTGGGGTTGGATCTCGATTTCCCCGTCTAGCGCGTCCTCTCAAGTGTTCAATACGTTTAGCGGCTGTGTTACTTGGAGTGCACTGTACAGCCGGTGATCACTGTAGGGTGAATCACGCTTAGAAAGTGTGCAAAGCCTGTGCAATCATCCAGCGGTGTTATTTTTTCGTAGCCTTTCTGCCTTGCTGGGGTTAGCATATCGGCTTTTTATATGGTCATGCGCTGCTTGCGGCGTCACAGTCTGGATACTGCGGTTTATGAGTTATCAGGTACTCGCCCGAAAATGGCGGCCCAAACAGTTCACTGAAATGGTCGGTCAAGGGCATGTGCTTAAAGCGCTGGTCAACGCCCTCGACGGCGGTCGCCTACATCACGCCTACCTCTTCACCGGTACGCGCGGAGTAGGTAAAACCTCTATTGCCAGGCTTTTTGCCAAAGCGCTCAACTGCGAGCAGGGTGTAACATCTATGCCCTGTGGTGTGTGTGGTGCCTGCACCGAAATAGCCGAGGGTCGCTTTGTCGATCTCATTGAGGTCGACGCCGCCTCTCGCACGAAAGTCGAAGATACGCGTGAGCTGTTGGAAAATGTACAGTACGCACCGACCCACGGGCGCTACAAGGTCTATCTTATCGATGAAGTGCACATGCTTTCTAAAAGCTCATTCAATGCACTGCTAAAAACCTTAGAAGAGCCCCCAGAACACGTAAAATTCCTGCTAGCGACGACTGATCCTCAGAAATTGCCAGTGACAATTTTGTCGCGCTGCTTGCAATTTAACCTCAAGAACATGTTGCCCCAGCGCATCGTAGAGCACTTGAGTTACGTGCTCACGCAAGAGGGGATTGGCTTTGAAGAGCCTGCGCTTTGGTTGTTGGCCCGCTCGGCAGATGGTTCGATGCGTGATGCGCTGAGTCTTACTGACCAGGCGATAGCCTTTGGCGCTGGCGCAATCAATGAAGAAGATGTGCGTGCCATGCTCGGCACCATCGACTTGCGCCTCGTCTACAAATTAATCTGCGCCTTGTCACAGGGCGATGCGCAGGGGCTGTTGAGTCACGTGGCAGATTTGGCACAGTTTTCACCGGATTACAGCAGTGTGCTAGGTGATTTGGTGAGTTTTCTTCACCGTGTCGCAATTGCTCAGACAGTGCCCGCTGCCGTTGATAACAGCCGTGGAGATCAGGGTCAGGTGGTCGAGCTGGCCGCTCAGTTAAGCGCAGAAGATGTGCAGT
>JBMZCU010000456.1:0-2393 GCA_049613705.1 Pseudomonadales bacterium
TTGCTCCTGCATTGCTCTACCTACAACATCCATGTCATCGCCCGGCGCTGCTTAGCCACTCCATAACATCCTGTTATCGTGGCATTAGTGAATCCCTTCACGTCAACCCTGAAATTATCACCCTTCCTCTACAGCACGTGCATATTCGGCTTTCGGCAACTGCTCCCTGCATTGCTCTACCTCCAACATCCATGTTGTTGCATGCCTCGGTACTTTGTTCCAGAGCGGAAATTTCAGTGCAGCGCTTTAAGGGGGATGGCGTACACTTTTGCTTGGGAGCACTGAATCTCAGTTTAATCAGCGTGGACTGGTAGAGCCTGGCACAAAAGGCTCTATGGCAAGTAGAATAGGTGTTAACCATTTATGTCTTTATCGAGAATCTTACCTGTATCAAAAACACAGGAGTCTTAAAATCTCCCGCTGCACTCAACTTTGGAAATACTAATGCAGCGCTTTAAGGGAGATGGCATAGACCTTAGCTTTTGGTGTATTGAATCATCACTATATATAGGCGTACGATTTACAATATATATAAAACTGCCTGCCCCTTATTTCCACGATCAGTACAGCGAGGCGCTTAGGCTAAGCCTCGCTGTAACGCGGCTGTTGGAAGCGTGCCCAAAACTCAGCCATCTCTAGGTGGTCGCCCGGTGCGCTCCCTGTTTGCTGCGCACTTTGTAAATCGTACATCGCCGACGTAATACCGTCGAAATTTAATGCTTTGCTATAGAACCAACCTTGATGGTTATAGCAGCCCAAGCGCATTAAATGCTCAACATCTTCTTTTTTCTCCATTCCCTCGCACATCAAATTAGCCGAGAAAAGCGCCCCGACATTCTTGATAAATTCAAACAAACCCGAGGTTGAACTACAGTGAGAGATGTTGTGCACGAACTGACGATCCACTTTTAGTTGATCAAAAGTTAGCAACCTCAGCGTCGATAAATTGGAGAACCCTGTACCAAAATCATCAATAGACACAGGTAGGCCCATGGTGCGAAGACGTGTGATGTTATCCAATACAGGGTCGTAATCTGAGATCATTGTCGACTCTGTAATCTCAATTTTTACATATTCGTGCTCTACGGCGTGTTCAGCCAGAATCTTAGCTACCCGCTCTGGGGTTGCAGCGTGTGCCACAGATGCTCGGGATAAGTTGACCGAGACAGGCACTATGGGCAGCGCCAACGCCTTCCAGCGTTTGATATCTAGGCAAACTTTCTCCAGCATCAAAAAGTCCAGTTGGCAAATCAAACCCGACTCTTCCGCCAGGTCAATAAACCTAAACGGTGGTACATTCCCAAGCACAGGACTCTTCCAGCGTGCGAGAGATTCCAAACCAGAGAGTTGATGGGTCTCACTGTTTATTTGCGGCTGATAGAAAGGTGCTAACTCCTCTTGGGCCAAGCCTAGCTTCAGCGTCCGGTGCAACGTTTTTATATAGACTGAATCAGACAGGGTATCCGCGCTTTGCGGATAGGCCATGCAGTCGGTATTTTTCGCACGCCGTGCCGATGTCAGTGCCTGAAAAAGCAGCGACGCGCCACTATTGCCGTTTTCTGGAAATGTGGTGAATCCACAGGACACCTGCAACTGCGCTTCACTGCCCTGAATAGTTACCGGCGCGGTTAACTTTTCTTTTATAGCTTGGTAGGGAAACTCTTGCTCTGTTGTGGTGCTTAAGTTGGCAAATGCAAAAGTGTTATCTTCAATATGGGCGAGAATACTCTCTTTGGGAAAATGGCGTTTAAGCCTTTGCGCTATTTCATCGAGCGTATCATTGGTCCCCTCCTCGCCAAAGATACTGCTAATGATATCTAAGTTATCGAGCACCATCACACCGATGACACCCTGCGCCGCGCTAGGCGCTTTTACCGCGACAGACGCTTCACTGGACTCTATCTGCAAATCCATCAACTGCTGCAAGGATGTGATAAACGACTTTCTATTCTGCAGCCCAGTAAATGAACTGGTGTATTTATAATCGAGCATTCTCAAACTGTTAGCTGCTAAGCTTTTGAGGATAGTGCGCTCGCTCGACAACAATTTGCGCGGCTTAACATCCATCACCCAGACAGTACCTATAGGATATCCCTGCGCATTTTTTAAGACTGCAGCGGCATAAAACCTAATACCAAAATTGCGGACCAGTGGGTGTGATTTATAGAAGGTATGCTCGAGGGTATCTTCGACACAGTAAACGTCTTGCTCAGACTCAATAGCGTGCGAGCAAAATGCCCCCTCGCGATCAAGGCAGTTCGCCTCTATCCCCAGGCGCGCTTTCAACCAGACATTATCTTTATCTACGATACTCATACCACTGAGTGGAACAGTGTTTTTTTGTTTTAAACTTTTGTTAATAGCAACAACATTTTCTTCTATTAATTTTAAAG
>JBMZCU010000457.1:0-2391 GCA_049613705.1 Pseudomonadales bacterium
CTTCACTTGGCCACCCTTTGTTTTATCTTCCGCTTGTGCTCGCATACCTTCGCCCCTTGTTAACGATGAAAACTACCCTGTTAAAGCAAGCTGTGGGCCAAAACCGTTAACTCTATGAATCTACGACGCATACGTAGCAGCTGTTAGCAAACAGCGACAGACATTAACCCTCCCTGAAGTACTGACGAGGCAATAATTGACCGTGCGCACTTCCCCCCTTCAGCAGATCACTCTATGCTTGGGATAATTCACAATGGAAGTTAATGCTATGCAGCTCAACCCCACTCTGCACACTCAGCGATTTACCTTAACGCCTATCTCCGATAGCCCTGAGAGCAACGGCCACCTCATCGAGATGATGCAAGACGATGCCGTACAGCGCTACGTGCGCGGCCACGCCTTTACCGACAAGGAAGTACTTGAAGGCTTAGAGCGCTTTCACAGACTCAACAACGCCAATGGACAGGGCTACTGGCTGATCTGGGACGAGCGGCAAGTCTGCGCCGGCATGTGCTTGTTGAAGGCTATGCCAACCGCCGAGAGGACAGATCACATAGAGACAGGCTACTGGCTCAAGCCCGAATTTTGGGGGCAAGGTATTGCGGGGGAAGTCGCCACCCGCATGGTGCAGTACGCCTTTGAGGAGCTGGGTTTGGCTAAAGTTACCGAGGTGGTCGACGAGGAAAACATCGGCTCCATTAAATCACTGGAGCGCGCAGGCCTGACGCGACGCGGCAAGATTGTGGCCTACGAGCAGCTACTGCCCTTCTATCAAATCGACAATCCAAATAGTAGCGACTGAGTAGACACAAAAAAGGGCCCGCAGGCCCTTTATGAAGTAGCTTATTCGCTCAGATCGGGCACTTCCCACTCTTTACCGGGCACTGCATCGAGCAAGCTCTTGGTGTACTCGTGTTGCGGGTTGTGGAACACATCGTAGGTCGGTCCGTACTCGACAATTTCACCGAGCTTCATCACTGCGATGTTATCGCACACTTGCGCTGCCACACGAAGATCGTGTGTAACGAAGAGCATCGCCAAATTCATCTTCTCTTTGATCTCATCAAGCAACTCTAGCACTTGCGCCTGCACGGAGACATCTAGCGCCGATACTGCTTCGTCGGCGATCAACAGCTTTGGTGACATCGCCAGTGCGCGGGCGATACCGATACGCTGGCGCTGACCGCCGGAAAACTCGTGCGGGTAGCGCTTGAGTGCGAACTTGTCCAAGCCGACAATCTCGAGCAACTCCTCGGCCTTCTTCCACGACTGAGACTTGGGCACACCGTGAATGGTCGGCCCCTCGGTGATGATATCGCCAATTTTGCGTCGCGGGTTGAGCGAGGCGTAAGGGTCTTGGAAGATCATCTGAATGTGCTGGCGAATCGGCATCATCTCGCGCTCATTGAGCTTGAGAATATCTTGCCCCTGGAAGTCGATCTCACCGCTATTAGAATCGTGCAGGCGAATGATACAGCGCCCAACAGTCGACTTACCCGAGCCGGACTCACCGACCAGCCCCAAAGTCTCGCCCTGGCGAATATCTAAGTTGATATTCTTTGAAGCGTGCACCACGCGGGACGCCTTGCCCCAGAAGCTCTTCTTCTCGCTGCCGTAAGTCTTGTAGAGGTTGCGCACAGAGACCACAACATCAGTTGTCAGCGGATCTTTCTTTTGCGCACCTAAATTAGGCACCGTGGAGATGAGCTTCTTGGTATAGGGATGCTCTGGCTTGTTGAGTACCTGCTCCGCATCGCCCTGTTCAACAATTTTACCCAACTGCATCACGATAACGCGATCAGCAATCTCGGCGACGACGCCGAAATCGTGGGTAATGAAAATCACCCCCATGTTGCGCTTGCGCTGGAGTTCGGCAACCAGTTTTAGGATCTGCGCTTGGGTCGTAACATCCAGTGCCGTGGTAGGCTCATCGGCGATCAGTATCTTAGGCTCAAGTGCCAGCGCCATGGCGATCATGACACGCTGGCGCTGCCCGCCGGAAAGCTCAAACGGGTAGCTGTTACCGATAATGTGGGGATCTGGCAGGCCAACGTCGTCGAGCATCTCGATGATTTTGCTCTGAACTTCGCTGCGCGAAAGTTTGAGGTGGTGGCTTTTAAACACCTCTTCCAACTGCTTGGACACTTTCATTACAGGGTTCAACGCAGTCATCGGCTCTTGGAAAATCATGCCGATTTCACTGCCGCGAATTTGCTGCATCTGCGAATCGCTGATTTGCGTCAAATCGCGGCCGTTAAACATGATTTGGCCGCGAGCCACGCTAACGTGCGGCTTGGGCAGCAATCCCATGACCGCATTAGATGACATAGATTTACCCGAGCCGGACTCCCCGACAATACACAAAATTTCACCGGGGAAGACATCGAAGCT
>JBMZCU010000458.1:0-2385 GCA_049613705.1 Pseudomonadales bacterium
TTGCGTTTTCTCTTTCGCCAACTCCATCATTTCAGGCGGGAGCCCTTTAGCTACTAACTTATCCGGGTGATGCTGACTCATCAAACGGCGGTACGCTTTTTTTAACTCTGGATCAGACACGCTCTGCGAAACGCCCAGTACTTTATAGGCATCAGCCAACATATCTGGGCTAGTATTGGCGCCGCTAAAGAAGGATTGCTGAGCTTGCATCCTGGCCATCAATGCCGACATTTCCTGTTGCGACATTCGCAACTGCGCACAGACTTGCTCAATAACACTCAGCTCTTGCGGGGATACCTCTCCATCAGCCATTGCAGCTTGAAATTGTATTTCTAAAAACATCAGTTTCAAGTCACTGCGCCTTTGTACCAAAATACTTAGGGGCCGTAATACTTTAGCTAGGTCATAGTCTGCAGCTTTACCTTGCGTGAAATAGGCCATTGCCTCGCGCTTTTTTTCTTCGCTTAGCTGCATCCTCAACATCACAGCTTTGGCAAACTCGATCTCAGATTCACTCACTCGACCGTCTGCCTTAGCTACTTTGCCCATCACCGTAAAGGTAGCTTTAAAGAAAAGCGCCTGAGGTGAGAGTTCGCCTAATACTTTAGTGTACAGCCACTTATTTAGAGCGAACCCCACAATGGCACCAAAGGCCGCTCCAAATGGACCACCGCTCCACAGCCCTAGTAAGGCCCCTAAAACAATGCCTGCTCGAAACTTCTTAATCATTTGAAATACGTGTTGCATGTACTCTCTCGTTGTAAATTACTTAACAGTATTGATCCACTGCTCTGCTTGCTCCATCCGCTCTAATGTGCCGACATCAAACCAATTCGCGTGCAGTGATTCACCGCTTAGCTTGTTATTAACTGCAGCATCTCTAAAACGCCCCCAAGGGAAAACGCACCAGCGGAGCACTGCCTGAACAACTTTTGGGTCAACAAACTAATACCTGAAAAAGTAAGCTTATCTTCAAGCTTGGCGCAAGGTGATGGGGTTAGCGCGATGAGATTATCCTGCAAGTAAAAGTCCCCCTGTTGATTGTGCGCAGGATTGGGCACCATATATAAATGAGCATCGCAAGAAATCTCATGTGGTAGTGATGCAAAATCGAAGTCTGTGAGCACATCCGAGTTAAGCACTAGGAATGGCTCATCTCCCTGGCAGAGCGTTGACAGTACATTGTAAACACCGCCCCCTGTTTCTAGGGCTTTTGCTTCGTAGCTAAGCTCTATATTCAGCGCTCCTGCATACTCCGTTTCAATATACGCAGTTATTTTTTCGGCCAGCCAAGAGGTATTGATCACAACATCCTTAAAACCTGCACGCTCTAGCGCTTGAAGGTGATGCAGTAGTAAAGGTTTAGCACCAATTTCCACCAAAGGCTTAGGCGTACTCAATGTGAGCGGGCGCAACCTACGTCCCTCTCCAGCAGCCAAAATCATTGCCTTCATCGATACCAATCCTTATCCGTCAATACCGGGGCGACAACTTCTTTCAGCCACACTGAAAAGCCATGTAGTTCTCGATAATCTCCACTCACCTCCACTACATAAGCAAAGATCCTACGCATATGCCTTAGATAACCGTCCTTACCCTGCTCGCGCCAAAGCCGAATAAACAGCCCCAATACTTTTAAGTGACGCTGCATTCCCATCAAATCATACCAACGCTTAAACTGTTCAGCGTTTATATCTCGTCCTGTGCGCTCTAGATAGTAATCAATCAACAATGTTTGCTCTTCATTGCCGAGGTCGAGATAGCAGTCCTTCAGCAGCGACACGATGTCATAACTGATCGGACCTACCACTGCGTCTTGAAAGTCGATGATCCAAACGCGGTTATCATCTAGCATCAAATTTTTACTGTGATAATCCCTGTGCATCGCCACTTGAGGCTGCTCTAGTGCATTGCTAATCAGCAGCTGATAGACAGACTCCATAGCAGAATAAGGCGACAGTGATAACTCACCTTCGATTAAGTAATGCTCGAACAACAGCATTTCGCGTCGTAAGAAAGACTCATCAAAGGGACTGAGCTGTGCTGTTGGTATTTCTTGTAATAACAAGAGTTGATCCAAAGCTTGACGATACTCTTGATGAGCGCTGTTTTTCAGCGCCTTATCGTACAGATGACACTGACCAAGATCACTTAGCAGAAAATAGCCGCGCTCAATATCAGCAGCGATTACCTCGGGAAGATTTACCCCAAACATCGCCCATTCGCTGGCTAAATGCACAAAGGCCTGATTATCAATCAGTTGCGGCGGTGAGAAAACTAAGATAAAGTTTGTAGACTCTGTTGTAAGGCGAAAGTAGTGACGGCAACTTGCATCTCCTTTCAATGGCACCAATTCATTTAAGCCTGAACTATCAATGGTACCGG
>JBMZCU010000459.1:0-2363 GCA_049613705.1 Pseudomonadales bacterium
AAGGCTTAATTACTTGTCCACTACTGGCAGAACATCTCGCATGTATGATTACCGGAGAACCCAGTCCACTTCCTTCTGACTTGTCCAATGCTGTTCACCCTGCTAGATTTACTGTTAAGCAATTGATACGGCGGGCGATATAATATTAATGCACACCATCACTGTGCAACAATAAACGTATTTTGTGGTCGTAGCTAAATAAGTATTCTGTTTAATACGCTTGGCAAATGTTGACCGGAGGTTCTATGTCTTTCGCAATCATAGATCAAGGCTTTAAAACCCAAACTCCGTTGCGCACCCTGTTCCCTGATAAGGGAGTAGATCGCACAAGCAGCGGTGCTCGCTCTCACACCAGCACAGACTCGGATTTAGACTATCAAAGCCAGGCAAATTTATTCCGCAATTTGCTAGACGCTAACCCCAATACTGTCGATGTATCCGGCCAAACCACCTATGACGCGCTGAAACCAAACGCCAAGCCTCAGGCTAAAAAACCGGGCTTAATCGCATCGCAGATCATGAGTACGCCTGTCCATAGTATTCCTCTTGGCACAACGGCGCACGCTACTTGGGAAAAAATGCAAGAGCTAAGCATCAGTCATTTGATGGTTGATGATTTAAACGGTAAGCCAATAGGAATCGTATCTCGCAAAGATATCCTTCCACTTGGGGTAAACTCGACACAGAGTATTACTCAGATTTACACGTCTAAACTCATTGCAGGCTCTCCAACAACAGAAGTTGCGCAAATAGCAGCCTGCTTTATAGAGTTCGACATCAATGCTATTCCGATATTTGATAGCGAGAACACACTTCAAGGTATTGTTTGTCGTGCTGATTTACTAAGGCTATTAATCAGCGGTGCGCACATTGAGGGCTGGGCTTAATTAAGCGTAGCTTTAGCAACAATATTGACGCTCTGCGTCGATTCAATAAACAAAATCACAACGTCCCCACGCTCGAGCTGCAGCATCACTTGTGCTACTTTTTGCGCTGTGCACTGTTCATATTCGCCATAATCTGTTCCATCGCGGGTCACAAACTCTTCGATCAGGTTTTGTAATGTATCTTCTGCAATCGACTCATAGGGAATAATCACGCTAGGCCTTAATAGCTTTCACAAAATCAATGAATGCTTGCTCATCAAGCACTTCAATGCCTAAGTCTTGCGCTTTAGTGAGTTTAGACCCTGCCGCAGCACCTGCCACCACACAATCTGTTTTCTTTGAAACACTCCCAGATACCTTAGCCCCCAAACTCTGCAGGATATCTTTTGCCTCACTACGTCCCATTTGCTCCAACGTACCCGTCAAGACATAGGTTTTGCCAGCCAGTGGTAACTCATCCGCCTGTGCAGGCGCAGCTTCATCCCAGTGAACACCAGCCCCCTGCAATGCTTTGATTTCGTCTAAATTTGCCTGCACAGAAAAATAGTTCACAATGTGCTTGGCTACAATAGGCCCTACATCATCGATCTGCTCTAAGCGCTCCGTATCTGCTGCTAACAAGTGCTCGATAAAACCAAATGACAGCGCCAAATTTCGTGCTGTCGCCTCTCCCACTTCTCGAATACCCAGCGCGTAGATAAATTTTGCAAGCGTGGTCGCCTTACTTGCCTCTATTGCTTTCAAAAGCTTCTGCGCGGATTTATCCGCCATTCTGTCGAGCCGTATAAGGGTCAACTTATTCAGCTGATAAATATCACTAAATTTTTCAACCAAGCTTTTTTCAACCAAAATATCGATGAGTTTTTCTCCAAGACCATCGATATCCATCGCTTTTTTCGATACGTAGTGAATAAGTGCTTCCTTACGCTGTGCGCTACAAGCCATGCCTCCAGTACAGCGATAGACTGCCTCGCCTTCAACCTTAACAACATCGCTTTCGCACTGCGGGCACTGTGAAGGTACAACGGCATGGCTAACCTCAGCAGAGCGCTTTGCTAGCTCAACCCGTGCCACTTTGGGAATAACATCACCTGCTCGATGGATAACCACCCAATCGCCAATGCGCACATCTAGCCGCTCTATTTCATCCATGTTGTGCAAAGTCGCATTACTTACATTTACGCCACCTACAAATACTGGCTTCAGCCTTGCTACCGGTGTAATCGCACCTGTACGCCCAACTTGAAACTCAATGTTCTCAACTTGAGTTAATGCCTCTTGCGCTGGGAACTTATAGGCTATAGCCCACCTAGGTGCCCTTGAAATAAAGCCTAGGCGCTGCTGTAAGTCAAAGTTATTGACTTTAAACACCAATCCATCGATCTCATAGGGCAGTGAATCTCTAAGTGCTACCATACGCTCACAGAAAGACCAATTATCATCGGCGCCACTGGAAAGCGATAAATGAGGATTGAT
>JBMZCU010000460.1:0-2328 GCA_049613705.1 Pseudomonadales bacterium
GCGCTACCAGCTTCGACTTTTGCAAATGTTTCAGGGCTTAGTTTGCTGATCTTTCGCCCCATATCGTAAATGCGAAATTGAGCGCCGCTCTCTTGTAGAAGTTCGGTGAGGGAATTCAGTGATGACATGCTAATCTCTGGTTTCGTGCTTCATTGAGGCTGCTGATTGATTGCACTATCAAGTGCTGTTACGCAGCCCAACAGGGTGTCTGTGTCTTGTGGGTACTGTTTAAAGGCTTGTTCCGCCATAGTGGCCATATTGCTGTTAGCGGGCAGTGTTGCGCCAGCTTCTAGCAGTGCAAACAGTTTTGGAAACATGACCCATTGCAGCCACTGTGTGAAGGTGAGGGTATCGACACAAAACGGCAATTTACTGGCCAGTTTTTCAGGGGCTGGCATCTCATCTTGCCACAGTCCATCGCGCTGCATTTGCAGCGTGAGCTGCTGCAGCGCATTGGCAATAGTGTCCTTTGGTGGGCGCATTAGTGTCCTTTGGCCGCTTTAAGGGTGTCGGCGATGAGGAAGGCCAGTTCAAGTGCCTGCTCGCCATTGAGGCGCGGATCACAGAAGGTATCATAACGGTGTGCCAATCCCTCTTCTGTAATTTGGTAAGCTCCGCCAATGCACTCTGTCACATTGTGGCCTGTCATTTCTAAGTGGACACCACCGGCGTGTGTACCCTCCGCGCGATGCACTTCAAAGAAGCCTTTAATCTCGGCAAGAATGGCGTCGACACTGCGTGTTTTATAGCCGCTTGAGGCTGTGATGGTGTTGCCGTGCATAGGGTCTGAGCTCCAGACCACGCTGCGACCTTCACGCTTGACCAGTTGAACCAAGCCTGGCAGTTTTTCGGCGAGCTTTTGCGCACCCATACGTGCAATCAGTGTAATGCGGCCAGGCTCGTTCGTAGGGTTAAGTAGATCGAGCAGTTCGAGTAGGTCTTCACTCTTAGTTGTCGGGCCAACCTTGATACCAATGGGGTTGTTTACCCCGCGCAGGAATTCAACGTGTGCGTGATCGGGTTGACGTGTGCGGTCACCGATCCACAACATGTGCGCGGAACAGTTGTACCACTGATCGGTTAAGCTATCTTTGCGTGTCAGCGCTTCTTCATAACCCAGAAGCAGCGCTTCGTGGGATGTGTACACGGTCGTTGAACGAATCTGTGGGGTAGTGGCGGAATTGATTCCGCAGGCTTCCATGAACTGCAGCGCTTGGTCGATTTGATCAGACAGTGCTTGGTAGCGCTCGCCCAAGGGAGAGGCTTCAACAAAGCCTAAATTCCACTGGTGAACCTTGTGAAGATCTGCAAAGCCGCCCTGAGCAAAAGCGCGCAGTAAATTCTGTGTAGCCGCAGATTGGTGGTATGCCTTTAAAAGTCGCTCGGGATCTGGGATACGTGCTTCGGCCGTGAAGTCGTTGGCATTGATAATGTCGCCGCGATAGCTTGGCAGCTCTACGTCGCCTTTTTTCTCCATATCGCTCGAGCGTGGCTTGGCAAATTGTCCTGCCATTCTACCGATTTTGACGACAGGGCTGCTGCCGGCAAAGCTCATTACGACAGCCATTTGCAACAGAACTTGGAAAGTGTCGCGGATTTTATTGGCGTTGAACTCAGCAAAGGTTTCGGCGCAGTCGCCGCCCTGAAGTAAAAAGGCATTGCCTTTTGCGACTTCGGCGAGCTCGCGATGGAGCTGGCGAATTTCGCCGGCAAAAACAAGCGGTGGAAGTGCTCCGAGTTCTTTTTCTACGCGCGCAACAGCTGCGGCGTCAGTGTATTGAGGTTGTTGCACGATGGGCTTACTGCGCCAGCTTTGCGGTGTCCAAATTTCCATGTCTTTCAGTCTATGCCGTGTTCGATGAGCTTTGATGTGGCAGCAATCGCTCGCATCTGGCTCGGATTAAAAAGATCTGACAGTGTAAGCCATCGGGCTAAAGAAACAAGCGGGTGAGAGGGCTTTTATCGTAAAAAGGCAGTGGCGTTAAGTCGCCGCTGCTTTGATACCTGCCAGGTTCCTAAAAGAGACCTCCTTTGCGGTCTCGAGAAAGTCGAGCATGAACTCTGCATTCTCTTGTTCTGTGCGTACAGCCGCATAAAGCGTCGACCAGATACCGCGCTCGCCGATAGGGCGCGAGGTGACGTAGTCTTTTTGCAGGTATTCATCCAGTGCCCAGTTGGGCAGTGCGGCAATTCCGCGGCCACTGGCAACGAGCTGCAGCATCATCAAGGTGAGGTCTGTGGTACGCACCTCTTGGGGTTCAAGTCCCGCGGGATCGAGAAAGCGAGTAAAAATATCGAGTCTATCTTGATTGACTGGATAAGTGATCA
>JBMZCU010000461.1:0-2324 GCA_049613705.1 Pseudomonadales bacterium
CGCTCTGTGCGCCAGAGGCGTTTTTGGCTTGTTCACACCTTCCCTTGTACCTTTGGCCGCAAACTCACTATGATGCAGTTTTTAACAGCAGTGATGAGATGGCGTGGCAGTACAACAGCACAGGCGGCGAGGTTTAAAAGTTCGGCTCTTCTTGGTTTTTGGCGTGCTAAGTGCCCTGACCGTGTTGGCCAGCGCTGTCGCCTGGCGTTCCTACAACCAGCTAGGTGATGAACTCAATCGCGTGGTCGAGCAGAATATCTCGGCGCTGCGCACGATGGCGGACCTTAAAGAGCAGAGCGCCAAAATTACCGTAGTCGCACCGACACTATTGGCGGCTCCCGACGAGGCGCGCCGCGCGCAGATAGAGCGCCAGCTCGAGGACAGTGTCGCTACGATGCTAGCCCAGTTGCCGCAGCTTTCAGCGCACACTCAAGGAGACCCGGCGCAGTCACTGCGCCGCCACAGTGCTAGGCTGCAACAGAGTATCGAGGCGCTGGATGAAAATGTGCGTGAGCGCCTCAAAATACAAGCTAAAAAGCTGCGTGCTAACGGCCAACTGCGCTGGGCAGGCTCTGTTTTTCTCGGTGATATAGATGCATTATTACAGCGAGTGCAGCAGAGCCTCTACAGTGACTACAACCGTCGCCGCCCCAACTGGAGTAGTATCGATAATGGCCTGATACTGGCTGTGAGCGAGCAGCTGCAGGCGCTCTATCGTATCAAGGCAGATGTTAACTTACTGACCAATTTGGTGGATCGCGCTCAATACCTGCCGGATCTCAACTCGCTGGTGGCACTGGATATCTACTCCGAGGAAGTGGTGGCGCGGCTCGATAGCGATCTCCAGCTGGTGGGCGATGTGCAAGGCGTCGAAGAGATTGCGCAAACGGTGCGCGAAATCGTCGTCTTGACCCGCGGGGACGCCAATATCTTTGCGTTGCGCCGAGTTGAGCGACGTATTATCGAAGGTGGCGATCGCCTGCTGGAAAAACTGCGCCAGGATTTGGCACTGTTTAACCAGGCGACTGGTGAGCGCGCCCAGCAGGCAGAGCGCGAAGCTCAGGCCTCGGCGCACAGTGCGCAGCAAACGATTGAAAAGGGGCGCTTGTGGATGGTCTTTACCGTGGGGTTGAGCTTGTTGTTTTCAGTGCTCGCGGTGTGGCTCTACGTGGGGCGTAATATCGTCGGGCGCATTACGGCGCTCGATCGCAGTATGCGCACCATTGCTAGCGGGCATTTAGAACACAGCGTGCCGGTGAGCGGGCGCGATGAAATAGGGACCATGGCGCGCTCATTAGAGAGCTTTCGCGATCAGCTTTTGACACTACAAGAAGAGTTAGTGCAAGCAGGTAAGCTGGCGGCGCAGGGCCAGCTTTCTGCGGGGATTGCCCATGAGATCAACCAGCCACTCTCGGCGGTGGGTCACTACGCGCGCAACGGCGCCAAGTTGATTGAAGTGGGGCGCACTGAAGAAGCAGCGGAAAATCTGCGCCAGATTTCCAGCCTCACGAAGCGTGCGACAACAATCATCACCCGCTTAAAGTCGCTCGGTCGCCAGCAGCAAGCCAATCTAGTTGCTGTGGATGTGCAGCGCACCGTCGATAATGTACTGCTCCTGTTGGAGGCAGAACGTTTAGATCGCAGTGTGGCGATTGAAGTCAGTGTGGAGCTTGGGCTATTGGCGGTTAGTGCCGAGCCGATTCAGCTCGAACAAGTGCTGCTAAACCTGCTGACCAATGCGCTGGATGCAGTGGCCGAGCGCGAACATAAAGCGATCTCGATCGATTGTGTACAGCGTGGTGAGCGCGTGGATATTTGCGTTAGCGACAGCGGTCCAGGAATCAGCGCAGAGCGTGCGGCACAGATTTTTGATCCCTTCTTCACGACTAAGCGCCGCGGTGAGAATTTAGGGCTGGGATTGTCGATATCCTTCAACATAATTAAGAACTTTGGCGGCAAGCTTAGCGTGGATACCACGCGTGAGCACGGCGCCGCCTTCACAGTATCGTTACAGGCAAGCGAGCAAAACGGGAGTAACCGCAAATGAGTGATGTAAATCTGATTGTCATTGATGACGAAGAGATTGTGCGCTCGGCGATGTTGCAGACGCTGCAGCTTGAAGGCTATGCAGCTGCGGCATTTGAAGATCCTCACGCGGCGCTGGCGCTGTGTAATCCCCAGTGGCAGGGAGCGGTGATCTGCGATGTGCGGATGCACATCATGGGCGGTATCGAAGTCCTGCAAAAAATCCTCACCATCGACCCTGAAATTCCCGTGATCATGTTCAGTGCCCACGCCGACATTGCGGTGGCGATTCAGGCGAT
>JBMZCU010000462.1:0-2321 GCA_049613705.1 Pseudomonadales bacterium
AACCTTGCCTCTTGATACGCACTGCGCCCAGTGGTTACTGGGCGCGTTTACACTTTTCGCTAGACACAAAAAAGGCAGCTAACGCTGCCTTTTTTAGTGAGTGCTTATTAGCCTTTCTTAGCCAGTAGCATCTCAAGCTTGTTGTTGAGACGCTCTTGCGACTCTTCTTCACGCTTTTGCTTTTCACGCTCGCGCTGACTTTCACGGCGGCGGTTGTGGAACTCTTTCAACTGTGTTTTGGCGTACTCTGCCTCAGCTTGGGTTACCTTTCCAGAAGCCTCGCCATTGAGATCAATGCGATCGGCATCAAGCTTCATCCCGCGAAAGTAATTAGGCGCGCGTACGTAAGAAGCCAATGCGCGCTTAATTTTGTTCTTTGCTACTTTTTCGTCGGCAATCAAGTCATCCTGAATACCAATTTTTAATGGTCTGATGTTTGTGCGACTAAAGGTGTTAGGGTAGGTCTCAATCAACAAGCTAAGTGCCGCCTGATTACCTGCGCGATTCTTCGCCTTTGTCTTGTTAGCAGCAGGCTTTTGCTCCTGAACCGCTTCTTTAACTTCTTGATTCACAATATAACTCTCGTGAGGTTTTCAAATTATGCCAAACCGCTTTGCGCTCAAAACGGTGCGCAAGATTATCTAGGTACCACACACTTAAGGTGTGACACCGCTACAGCGAGGCTGAGTATCATTCATCCCCTTTGCGAATGCAATAAAGATATACAGCATTTTGCTCGCATTGTTCGATCAACTCATGCCCCAAAAAGGTACAAAACTTTGGGATATCACGCTGTGTGGAAGGATCACTTGCCTGCACTAAGAGCGTCTGCCCGGATGCCATATCCCTGATTTGGTTGTGTAACATCATGACAGGCTCAGGGCAATATAAGCCCTGTGTGTCCAGTACAAAATCTACGTCAGCTTCGCCCATAAATCCTCTTAAACACAGCGATTGGTTCAAAGGCGCTATTGTCGCTTAGCACCGGCGATAAGCCAATAGTTAATTCGGTTATTTACCCGCCCTGAAGCCACCCATTAATACTGCGTTCAACTGACGCCAGATGCGCCTCGTAGGTGAAGCCTGAGCGCACTCTTGGCTTCAAATCGTGGTCGCCATCTTCAAGCCAATTTACACAGACCGCTGAGTCCAGCGTATAACCGGACACCTCCTCAAAATCACCCAATTTATCCCGCGTACCCTGGTATATGTGCACAGCAGCTGCGACGTTTTGCAAAGACTCTAAACGCAACTTATCCGATTTTCCCTGCGGGTGAAAAGGAAAGCCAAATACCAACACAGCGCTGGGTTCAACAAGCGGTGCAATACGACTTGCCACTCGCCCTCCCATGGATTTACCAGCCAAGATCAGCCTAGAGCTATCTTGCTGATATGTAAGAGCTAAATCTAAGAAACACTGCTCGAGCACCGGCATTCTATCCGGCGGGCGTTTAACCCCTGTGGCACGGCGCTGTTGCATATAGGGAAACTCAAAACGCACGACCCTCAAACCACAGCGCACTAGCATCTGCGCAAAGTTTTGCATCGATACGTGCTCCATACCTGCACCGGCACCGTGTGCCAACAATACAGTCCCAACACGGTCTTCACCGTCAATCAATACATGCATACTTACTCATCACATTTGATAAAACTTGCGCACTATTAAAACACAAAGGCCCAAGTTTGCCCTATACTCTAGGAGTCCCTGTAGTTGCACTGCGCCCTTTTCATTTTGTCCAGCCGGGCAAAGCGTAAAAGCGCAACGCAACTGACTTGAAACAACATTTTGCCACTTATCCGAGGTTTTTCTCTGTTTGACGATGGAATGTCGTTGAAAAAACAGGGCTATTCCAAGATAATTAGCGCCGAAATACCCTTATTATTAACGCTTGTTGATGAGAGCCCTACATGAGCACTGCAACTGAACACCCTACATACAATTATAATGTGGTGCGCCAGTTTGCCATTATGACAGTCGTTTGGGGGATCGTCGGAATGTCCGTCGGTGTCTTAATCGCTGCCCAATTGGTCTGGCCACAGCTAAACTTCGATACTGCTTGGTTGAGTTTTGGACGTCTTCGTCCACTGCACACCAACGCCGTAATTTTTGCCTTCGGCGGTAGCGCACTGTTCGCCACTTCGTACTACGTGGTACAGCGCACCTGTCAAACGCCTCTGTTCGGCGGCTGGTTGATTCCCTTCACCTTCTGGGGTTGGCAAGCCATTCTACTTTCAGCCGTTATCACCTTGCCGATGGGGCTGACGTCCACCAAAGAATACGCTGAACTGGAATGGCCAATCGACATCGCCATCACCAT
>JBMZCU010000463.1:0-2299 GCA_049613705.1 Pseudomonadales bacterium
TAGCCTTAACAGGGCTTTGATTATATTCCTCTGTAAACTCATCCGAGGTATAAATAGGAGATCGAAACGACTCAATTTCATCACGCAGCACATGAACTTTCTTAGCAAGGTTCAAAGCCGTTTCAAACTGAGCTTTAAACACTACTTCTGATTTCCACTTATTTAAACCACGATAAGCAATTAACGCTGTCGTAATAGCTGCTGCAGCAATAATTAAATCCTTAATCATGGATATGATTTCTGCAACCCTAACTGGATCTGCTGGCAATTGTTCTTGAAGCATCAACTCATTCCCTGTGTAACCCATGCTTTCAGGCGTTAGATTCCCGTTAGAATCTACGATCAGAAAAAATTCAGGCCATCATAGCAGCTACCCCTTAACCCGCCTTAAATCGCACTACAGAGCCTTGACCTGAATCAGCTTTGTCGCTGTAAATGCTCACCAATAATCCTCAATATCTCTTGCTCATCTTCTTCGCTCAATCCTAGGAAAGAACGCGCCACAATATTGCGGGTCTCATCACCAAACTGATGTGTCGCTGCATAGGCTGCTGTCCCAGGGCCAGTACTGACTCCGGCCTCTACATCACTGGCAAAGGGGAAGATAGTATCGCGTAGGTGCAGGCTCTCGCCGTGCAGCGGTAAGTTTACGGGCACACCCTTTTTGGATTTCCGTGCCAAGGTCTCTGGCGTCAGCGTGGCCCAGGGGGTGCCGTCGGGTGATTCTGCATTGTCGAAGTGGTCTCGGGTACGCTCATGGAGATACTCGGAGATCTCCAGCATAGCGGGCAACACAGATTCAGCGCGCTGCTCTAACTCTCGTAGTGCCCGCTGGATTGCGCTGTCGTCAAATTGAACATTGATGCCATCCTGGACGCCTGCCATGTACTCCCCCTATGCGATGCTCGCGATTATGCTTTATACTGTCTGTGCAGTGTATAACGGTGATGGGGAAGGCCCCCGAGGGCTATCCAATGACTCATCTCGTGGTGTGAGCGGCGGGGCTATTGCACTATACATTGCTATCCTCAACCTGCTGCAGCGCTTGATAGAGCAGCACACCTTCACGCATAGCTTCCAAGTACTTTAGCTTTTCAGGTATCCGCTCTTTACCTCTGCGCCTGTGCGGGGTGAATATGGTGTTACCTGTCCAAACTCCTTGGCCGTATTCAAAGGCACTGAAGCCGTGTACAGGCTGCCCAGATTCTTCAATGACCCAACGTTTAATAAAGCGGCGCTTTAGTCGGTACTTGCCAGGCTTAGAAAAATCCGGCTCTAGGATGGCCCATACCTCATCCGGCGCGATCAGTGCCTGCGCGAGCAGCTTCATATAGCGGTGGCGAATCTTATCCTTGCTGACTTTTAGCTCACCTGCAGCAGTGCGAAATAGATCATCACTGATCTGCAAGGGCTCGCCCAGGACATCGCGAAAGGTAGTTGGCACCCCACCAAACTCAGCCATAAACGCATCGACATAGGCCTGATCGCCTAAGCCATCACCCAAGATATCGCGCTGTCGCGCTGTGGTTGGCTCTGGCAGCAGTGGGCGCTTAGTCGGGCCTATAGGTATAGGCGAAGCGTTTGCAGGCCACTCTTCTATAAAGCGCGGGGTAGTATGTCGCTGCGCGCTCTGTCCTGGTCTGTACTCAAAGCCAGGATCAATCCCTTTAGGCACCTGCAGCACTTCACCAGTACGTTTGTCGATGTGCTCTTTATAGATCACCTCGGGGGTCGGATCGGGTGTGCGCTTGCCGCCACGCCTAAGTGCCCGCTCGGACTTCGGAAACTTTTTACACTTGCAGCCGTAACCGTTTGAAGGGCTGTGTGTATCCCACCAAGGGTCATTGATCAGCAGCACTAGGCTATTCCAGCTCTTGTGCTCTGGGCGATAGTGCTCGGCACCTGAGTGCCTGTACTCGGCGTAGGGGAACAGCGCCTGAAAGCCAGGCTCTGCCATCTGCGCCTCTCGCCCCGCGTTATATGCTTGGCGGACGTTAGTCTCATAGATCAGCTTAGAGCGCCAACCGCGAGAGCCGTGATAATCCCAACCGTGTTGCTCGACGATCGTATCGAAGCGCTTTCGAAAGTCAGCAAGGGTTTCACCGTCTTCGACCGCAGCGCGAACGGCTGATAGGAAGTCCTCAACAATGGCTGTTTTATTGGCACCTGAGACGCTAAAGGCGTGATCGTGTTGCCGAGCGTAGACGTCCTCCCAGCCATTGGTGGGCAGAGGGATCTTGTTGCGCAAATAATCCTGCGCCTGAGCAAATGGGCGACTGCCATAGCGAACGGGCATTAC
>JBMZCU010000464.1:0-2286 GCA_049613705.1 Pseudomonadales bacterium
AGCACTCAAGTCACACTCGAAGAAGATCTCGCGCGCCGAGATTTGACAATAAATTCTATAGCAAGAGATAACAACGGCCGTTTAATTGATCCTTACGGCGGCGTAAATGATCTAAAAAACAAAATCTTACGACACACTACCGATGCTTTTGTCGAAGACCCTGTTCGCGTGTTACGAGTCGCCCGCTTCCTCGCTCGTTACGGTGAAAGCTGGTCTATACACCCTGATACGCTTGCGCTAATGTCCGAGCTGCACCGCAGCGGTGAACTTTTGCATCTCGTCCCAGAACGAGTTTGGAAAGAAACCGAGAAAGCCCTTTCTGAGCGCACGCCTGAGCTCTACTTTGAAACGCTCAACGGCCTCGGTATTTTCCCAGAGCTTGAAGCCATGTGTGACATCCCCCAACCTGCAAAACACCACCCAGAGGGTGATGTCTTTCGCCACACCATGCTCAGCTTGGCCCGTGCAGCCGACTACAACTTTGATTTGCCAACGCGTTTTGCCGTGCTCACCCATGACTTTGGTAAAGCGCACTGCTACACGCAGCGCGGGAACTTACACGGGCATGAGCAAGCAGGTCTCGATTCGCTGTCGGCATTTTGCCAGCGCTTGAAGGTGCCCAATCGCTTTAAGACCTTGGCAATGCTCACGTGTGAAAACCATACACTGTGCCACACCCTCGCCCAATTAACGCCAAAAACATTGCATAAGCTTTTGATAGAAAAGCTAAATGCGGTTTCAAATCCCGAGCGGTTTCAACAGTTTCTGGATGCTTGTTTGTGTGATGCACAAGGCCGTGGCCCAAGTTTTAGGGAGCGCGCGTATCCGCAGCGTGATCGCGCCCTGGCTATCACAAAACACTTAGTACAACTCGATAAAAAGGCACTGGTACAAGCCTCCATACAGCGCGGCTTAAAAGGGCCGCAGATCAGCGCGGCCATCAGAGAAGCTGAAATTGCCAGCATCAAATCATTTATCACATCACATCAAAGTGAGGCAGAACACTAAGCGCTCTTTGCATGTCTCTCCTTACTCGCTATTCGTATCATGCGATGACATTGCATCACAGTAATGACTGCAAGATCGCAGGCTAAGCCATGGGCAAAAGATAACGACAGATACGACTGAGCACGTACCTGATTGAAGATGAGAGGCCTCGGTCTCTCATGGCCGGTTTGATTGCTCGCTTTATGGACTGCTTGATCACGTGAATTACCACAATCGAGATTTCAAATGTACTTAGTCGATCAACTGCTCACATTTTTCTGCGCTCAAACATCGTATTACCGCCCCTCATTATCCGCACTCGCCTTCAACGCAAAGAGGTTACGTCGATACAAACGTTAGCTCTACCGGCTTATGCGGCAACGGTTTAACTGAGCATCGCAAGCGGCTTGTCATTGCCTGCTCGCTTAAAACACAACAGTGACTGAGTTCTGGTTTGGGTTTGGGTTTGGGCCAGCAACATCCCTTACCTCAGAGATTCCTCAAGGTACAAGCGCTATGGCAGCGCCTTAGGGAGAGTGCCAAACGGATGATTTTGTGCTTTTTCAGCCTTATCCAGGAAAGGCGTCAACAGGCGCAGGCATCAACCACGAAAAGCGCTGTGCACCATAGGTGTGTTGGGCTTTCACATAATCCTGAGTCTGATTAGATCGTACATCCAGCTGTTGATATTGCATATATAGAAGAATGACTGCGTTATTTGAGCAAAATAAATGTATGAAGAATTGTAAATTTTTATGATCGCATTTAGAATTCATACAAATTTTGAATTTATCATAAGGATTTCAATGCTACCTTTCTCTTCAATCATCTCGCGAACACTCTTATGTACTGGTGTTGCAATATCATCCCTGTCACATGCACACTTTCAAGAGATGACACCGCAGCAAGATTATCTAGATCAACGCTTTCAAGGCCCTCTTACTTTCGACATTCGCTTTACCCATCCTATGTCACAGGGGCCTGTGATGGAGATGGCAAAACCTACGGCGCTCAACGTTACCACAGCACAGGGAACTAAAGACCTGTTACCTACTTTGGTCCGCAAACCCAATACTGACATTGCACAGTGGCAACTGAGCTATCAGCCTCAGGTACCTGGCGATATGATCTTTTCTATCGAGCCGGCGCCTTATTGGGAACCCGAAGAAGGAAAAATGATCATCCACTACACCAAAGTCGTAGTTGATGGCTATGCGCAATTCGATTTTTGGGATCACCAGCTTGGACTTCCAGTTGAGATCGAACCTCTTACCCGCCCTTATAGCCTCTGGGTCGGCA
>JBMZCU010000465.1:0-2282 GCA_049613705.1 Pseudomonadales bacterium
GATGCGCCAGACACTGAGCAGCTCGACGAAGTATTACAAAAGCGTTTGGCGCTGAGCGGTTACGCACCGCAGTGGCAAAGCGTCCTCAGCAATTTTGTGTGGCACAGCTTACGTGTAGATCTGATTGCGCAGGCGGCTAAACAGCGTTTTTGTCTGGCGGACATTTGCGCAGCGGATCGGCTGGTGGAAATGGAGTTTGTACTGCCTTTTAAGGCGGTACACTGCGGTGCTATAAACGATTTACTTGTGCGTTATGAACCTTTGGCGAGTATGGGTGGCCAGCTTAATTTCAGGCGTGTTGCAGGAATGCTCAAGGGCTTTATTGACTTAACCCTGCGCCGTGATGGGCGCTATTTTGTCGTCGATTATAAGTCAAACTTTCTCGGTGATAGCGTGGCAGATTACAGTATCCCTGCGATGGAGACGGCACTGGTGGAACACCGCTACGACTTTCAATTTATTCTCTACACGTTAGCGCTTCACAGGTTGCTCAAAGTGCGGTTGGTGAATTATGACTACGATTTGCATATTGGCGGTGTTTTTTACCTGTTTTTACGTGGGATGCAGCCTGGGAGTGACAGTGGGGTGTACTACAACAAACCGGCGCGCGAGCTAATCGAAGGGTTAGATGCGCTCTTTGAGGAGGGGGCGTGAGCGACAATAAAAAAACTGTCATCGACGGGCTTTTAAGCGCTCTGCTCGAGCGCAAGTTTGTTCGTCCACTGGATGTACATTTTGCACGTTGGCTGGCCTTAAAAATACCGGATAGCAGCGAGCGTCAGCTGATGTTAGCGGCTCTTTTGAGTCAACAGCTTGCCGAGGGGCATGTATGTATCGCGCTGGATCGGCTCGATCAAGTGTTGGCATCTTGGCCTGCTATTCTTGCAGAGCCAGCTCGTGCACTGCTATTTAATGGTCCACTGGATGCGAATGCCCTACTCGATAATAAATTGATTGGCGATGGTGCAACGCTAACGCCGCTTGTCTTAGCGCGCGGGCGTTTGTATCTCTACCGCTATTGGCAGTATGAAGTGGTAGTGGCGCGCTACCTGCTATGCCAGGCAGGTGCAGAGCAAGCGCCGATAGATGAGCAGTGGCTGCGCGAGCGGTTGGATGTTTACTTTGGCTGTGCCGATGTACCGGACTGGCAGCGTATCGCTGCCGCTGTGAGTGTCAGGCAAAGTGTAAGTGTTATTAGCGGAGGTCCTGGTACCGGTAAAACTACTACAGTAACAAAGCTCTTGGCTATTTATATCGAGCGCCAGTTATTGTCGGGCAGGCGACCGCAAATTCAACTGGCGGCGCCGACAGGTAAAGCTGCTGCACGTCTTTCTGAGTCGATTGCGCAGGCCAAGGAGCGTCTTACACTATCACCTGATGTCACTGCACTGATCCCCGAACAAGGACAGACGTTACACCGCTTGTTAGGTAGTCGGCGCAATACCCGGCGCTTTATTCACGATGCAGACAACCCTCTGCCGGTGGATCTGCTCGTTATCGATGAAGCCTCGATGATAGACCTACCGATGATGGCGAGTATTGTTCAGGCACTAAGTGCGCAAACTCGGCTAGTGCTGATAGGCGATCGCGATCAGTTGGCTTCGGTAGAAGCGGGCAGTGTACTCGGTGATATTTGTGCCGCGCCGGAATTTGGATGTTACTCCCAGCACCAGAGTCAACAGTTGGCGTTGAGTTGCCAATATCACAGCACAGGTTATACGCAGCAGCGCTTTGCGGATAATTTGGCTTTCTTACGCAAGAGTTATCGCTTTCGCGAAGACAGTGGTATTGGCGCGTTGGCAGCGGCCTGTAACAGTGGCCGCACAGAGGATGTTGTGCGGGTCATGGCAGCTAATCACAGTGATTTAGAGCTGTTGAGCGTGCAGCACCACGCACACATGTTAGAACAGTTAGAGCAGGGGTATAACGAATATTTTTCCCTGATAGACAGTGCTGTCAGTGCGCAGGCGCTACTGAGTGCTTTTGCGCGTTTTCAAATTTTGTGCGCGCTGCGAATAGGGCCTTTCGGCGCTCAGCAAATTAATGAGGATATAGAGCAGCGCTTTAAATCTCGCACAGGGCAAGATAAGCAGCAGCGCTGGTATGTTGGTCGCCCAATTATGGTCACGCGAAATGACAGCCAAATGAATCTCTACAATGGTGATATAGGGATTGCGGCGATAGAGCCCAGTAGTGGGCAGCTCAAAGTTTGGTTTGAACAGGCGGGTGGGTTGCGAGCAGTGCTACCAAGTCGTTTACCGCAACACGAGACAGTGTTTGCT
>JBMZCU010000466.1:0-2266 GCA_049613705.1 Pseudomonadales bacterium
TTTGTTATTCATCATAAAGTTATGGGTCACAGGTAAAACAAGATGATCGGTCATGTGCTGTAACAAAACAACATATTCCACGGCCAGTACGGCGTTACTCGAAAATACAAGGAGTAGACGTAGGTAATACCCTTCTCATGATGTTTAATCCCTCTAGAATTAACGCTCGCCCCAATCGTGCAAAAGAGTAGCGTATAGCGCGCGAGCACTTTAGTATTCACAAAAACACTAAAGCTGCGAGCCCTGTGATGCTAAACCTAGAAGAGAGAGCTGTCGAGTGCCCCTACTGTGGCGAATCTATAGACGTCCTTGTGGACGCACAGGACGGCGATCAAACCTATATCGAAGATTGCCAAGTCTGCTGTCGGCCGATCACCTTTGTGATCCATCAAGCACATGATGGCACGCTGCAGGTCAGCGTACACCATGAAAACGATGTCTGTTGCTAGTGAACTCACACATGGAACAATGCCCTTTATGAAAGCTTCAAAAATTGGTTTCAATCCGCACTACAGTGAGGCGGCGCCTTCAATTGAAGAGGTCACTCATTTACAAGGCCTTGCAATCATTGAATTCGGTGCGCCTTGGTGCCCACACTGCCAAGTGATGCAGAGCGTGTTAGAGCATGAATTAACCCCTAAGTCACTGCTGCACATCAAAGTGTACGACGGCCGGGGAAAACGCTTGGGTCGTCATTTTAAGGTTAAACTCTGGCCGACTGTGATCTTGCTTGAAAATGGCACAGAGATAGCGCGCGTCGTTCGCCCAACTGAGCAAGGTGCAGTGCAGGCTCTCTTTTCGGCGCTGAGCTGAGCTGAACTGGAGTAGAGTAGGCAGAGTTTTAGCATTCAACGCTAAAAGAACATGACGCCATTCGCACAATGCAGTGACTGTATCCCAACACTAGCTGACTGACCTCTTGATCTTGAACATAGGTTGCTCGAATAACGGCTGTGTTTAGTCTTCGTTAAGCTTTTGTTTTGTAAGCACCGCGCATAATTGAACGACGTTGAGCCACAGCTATGGGTGAGTGCTATCAAGCAGAACAAAAACAAGGTGTTTAGCTTAGGATTGGCAAGCGCGTTACTCGTGCTCAGCACGCCATCGCACGGTGAACCGCTGCGCTTGCTCAACTGGGATGACTATCTCTCTGCCCACGTTGTCGAACAGTGGCAGCAGCGCGGGCACACATTGGAAACAGTGCTGTTCGACAACGACAGCAAACGCGATGAAATTCTCTTAAAATCTAAAGCACAAAGTATTGATCTCGCAGTTGTCGATGAAACTGTCGCTGCGCTTTTTGGTGAGCAGGGGCGGCTGTTAGCCCTGACCACAGATAACCTACCGTCGCTGGCCAATATCGAACCTTTCTGGCGCGAGCGCTGCGGCAAATACGCGGCGCCGTACTTTTGGGGGACCTTAGGTTTAGCCTATCGCACGGATAAGCTTGCCAAGGCTCCTGATTCTTGGCTGGATATTTTAGAGCCCGCGCCAGAGCTGCGCGGTCACATTGGTATGATGAATGACTACACCGACATGCTGGCCCCAGGGCTTTTCAGCGCGGGTTTTTCACTCAACACTGAAAGCCAGAGTGAGCTTAAAACTGTTTTCACCCAGCTACAGCGCCAGGCTCCCCATGTACTTACCTATACATACCCAATTAGTTTTCTGACGAATAACCCACGCGCTGAGGATTTGCATATGGCGGTGGTATACGGGGGAGACCAGTCATCGATGAATCAAATCGCCGGTGTGCCCGGGCGCTGGCGCTATGTTGTTCCCAAAGAGGGGACAGTACTCTGGGTTGACTGTATGGCGATTCCCGCGAGCAGTGAGCGAAAAGGCCAAGCGCTGGCGTTTCTCAATTTTATCAATTCGCCAGAAATCGCTGCGCGCAATGCACAGGATATCGAAATTGCCACGCCAAACGTCAAAGCTCGCGCGCACTTGAGTGATGCACTTAAAAGCAATACGGAAATTTATCCTGCTAAAGCGGTTATTGAGCGCAGTGAGCTTTATAGCCCGCTGAGCCGTGAAAACATTAAACTGCGCCTGCGTATTACAAATGCTGTGGTGAATACCCATGAATCTAGCAAAACGCACTAGTTTTCTGATTTTGCCTGTAGTGGTGCTCTGCTATGGGTTGATTACTTGGTTTGTCTATGTACGTGAGTGTGCTGCGCTGGAGAAGCTCGAGCAGAGTCGTCTCGAGTTACAGGTCGAAGGCCTCAAGACATCCTTCACTCAATACACGTCGTTCAGTGAA
>JBMZCU010000467.1:0-2254 GCA_049613705.1 Pseudomonadales bacterium
GATAAGTGAAGAACACCGCTTTAGTAACCACCTACTTAACAGGGGGATGCAGGTCGCGCCATATTTTAATGCTGCAGGGGATACGCTGGTTGAACAGCAAGGTTTTTTTGTCAGTGTGCAGCAAAGATTATCAGGGCGCAGTCCTGAGCTATTTGAGCCAGATACACAGTTTGAACTTGGCCAGTTGATCGGGCGGCTTCATGTTGAGGCAAGCGGTTTTGAGTTTCATCATCGGCAAGGTTACGATCCAATTACCGTCGCTTCAATAAGTGTTGCACTATTGCATGCTGAACACTTTCCTAAAACGGTTTTACCAGCGCTGTATGCAGGTTATCAGGCGCTGTTGGATTTGGCGAAAGCGCGTTACGAGCAGGTACAGCCAGGGCCGTTTGTGGGTTTACATGGCGATTGTCATCTTTCAAATATTCTTATATCGCAAGCGCCCGGTCTGGTCGATTTCGACGACTGTCAACTAGGTCCTGCGATTCAAGATATGTGGATGTTGCTCAGCGGCGAGCTTAGCGAACAGCGCAAGCAATTGGTCGAATTGATAGAGGGTTACGAGGAATACTGTGCTTTCGATCGCACTCAGCTGGCTCTCATTCCCGCTTTACGTGCGCTGCGCTTTATTAATTATACCGCCTGGTTGGCGCGTCGCTGGTCGGAGCCTGCATTTAAGCAGGCCTTCCCCTGGTTTGCCAGTGAGCATTACTGGGCGGAGCAGGTAAAAGAGACACAGCGGCTGATCAATGGCTTTGAAGAAAGCTATGATCTTGTGCAACCCTGAGATGGGTCAATAAAGCGCGACTGCAACGCTGGCAAAGCGTGCTTATTTGACGCATCATAGCGGCCTGAATTAGTTTTGAGGTAGATGTATTATGGCCCACAAGAAAGAAGTTGATTTTCGCCCACTCACCATTGCTGTACTCACAGTATCTGATACCCGAACGCCGGAAACGGACAGTTCTGGGGATGTACTTCAACAGGGGTTAGAAGAGGCGGGGCATAATATTGGACCGCGTGCCATCGTCATCGATGATATCTATAAAATCCGAGCAAAAGTCTCTCAGTGGATTGCCAGTGATGATGTGCATGCGATTCTTATCACAGGTGGCACTGGCTTTACTGCACGCGACAGCACGCCTGAGGCTATGATCCCACTCTTTGATAAGCAGATTGACGGCTATGGTGAGCTGTTCAGGCAGATCTCTTACAATGATATCGGCACATCGACTATCCAATCTCGTGCTGTAGCAGGTGTCGCCAATCGCAAGGTCATTTTCTGTATGCCAGGCTCGCCAAATGCTTGTCGCACAGCTTGGGAAAAAATTATCCGTGAGCAGCTCGATGCCCGCCACCGTCCCTGTAATTTTGTTGAAATGGTGATGCCCGCTGCTGATTCTGCATGTGGATCTAGGGCCTGATTCTATGAAACTGGCAGCCGTAGTCCTCGCCGGTGGGCAAGGGAGTCGCATGCAAGGTCGCGATAAAGGCTTGGTAGAATATCACGCCAAGCCGATGATTGAGCATACCTTGAAAGTGCTTGATGATAGGATCGAGCAGCGTTTGATAAGTTGCAATCGCAATCTAAGTGACTACCTCCCCCTAGCCGATACCGTAGTTTGTGACAGGCTGTCAGGCTTTTTGGGGCCGCTCGCCGGTGTCCATGCCGCTATGGAGGCCACGGATGCTGATTATTTGCTGGTTCTTCCCTGCGATACACCTGATCTCAGTGCTGAGTTGGTTGCGAGTTTGATTGATACGAGTGTATCGAATCCTGACTGTATTATCTTTTTGCGTGCAGGTGAGGATGTGCATCCCTTACACGCTGTCATTCCTACCTCGCACAAAGTAGCGTTAGCAGATTACCTGATCGATGGTGGTCGGGCCGTAAGGCGCTGGTATGCACAGTATCCATGTCATGTACTGGATATTGATGAGTGCCAAGCTAAGCAGTTACGCAATATAAATCACCTAGCCGATTTATAAACCTGCTTTCCTGCTCACATACACACTATGTGCAGCCATAAAGTTTCGAGTACTCTAGTTCATCTGCGGCAATTTTTTGCCTATTTGCACTTAAAAGCAATCAGGCGTAGAGTGCGCAGCTGATTTGAGGTGTGACTGCTAGGACAAAATTGATTTATGACCCCCATAGAGCGCTATCAGCAGGATTTGCAAAAAGAAGATTTTTCTTACGACGCTTCGCAAGAGCAGGCAGTAAAACACCTGCAGCGTTTGTACGAAGATTTAA
>JBMZCU010000468.1:0-2247 GCA_049613705.1 Pseudomonadales bacterium
ACCATCTTTTTGCAGTTTATCTGCAAGTGCACGTGTTTCGTGACGACGGTTACAAAATACGATAGTGCGCTCTATATTGTTTTGCGATATATAATTGCGCAGCAATTTATATTTCTGACGCTTTTCAACTAAGTAGACCTGCTGCGCCACGTTATCCGTTGTTTTACGCTCTGACTCAATCTCAACCGTGACGGCATTCTCAGTCCACTGATTGGCTAAGTTCATAACATCATCAGTAAAGGTTGCACTGTAAAGCAGGGTTTGACGCTCCACACCACGGCGCGGGGTATTGCGGATAATAGTACGTACATCCGGGATGAATCCCATGCTCAGCATACGGTCAGCTTCATCGAGCACCAAAACTTCTACATGATACAAATCCACTTCCTTTGAGCGCACATAATCAATCAAACGCCCGGGTGTTGCCACCATGATATCTACGGGCCCTCTGGCCATTTCATCACGCTGCTTCGCATAGTCCATACCGCCGACTAAAGCGACGGTATTTAAACCTGTGTACTTACTTAAGGACTTGGCATCTGAAGCAATTTGTAGTGCAAGTTCACGGGTCGGAGCGATGATTAACGCCCTAGGTTCTGCGTGTTTGCGCTTATGTGTAAACGGGTAATCCAGCAGATCCGTAATAATCCCAAGCAGAAATGCCGCTGTTTTACCTGTACCCGTCTGAGCCTTACCGATGATGTCGCGCCCCTCCAATGCGTGCTCTACAGTGGCCGCTTGGATTGGTGTGCAATACTCAAAGCCTAAATCAGCAATTCCCTGCATGAGCTTGTCGGGCAAGGAAAAGTCGTGAAAACGCTTTTTACCTTCCTCTTTAGCTACCTGCCAGTCACTGGGTGACCAGTTCTCCGATTGCTTCTTTCTCTGTACTGTCATAAGGTTTTTACTTCTCTATTCGGTTACTGCCCCACTGGGCAAAATACATCTGTGTCGGCGTTAGCGCATTCTGGATTTACTGAAATGTGCTAAAAATTTATATATTCACAACCTTGCCGGCCCAAATGACGTCTATCTATGTATCAAACTCTACTATTAATGCTCTATTACACGCTTAAAAGGCGGTAGCGCATCAAGCATCTGCCTACCGTAGCGCTTAGTGACTACACGTCTATCCAATAGTGTCACTTGCCCGCTATCAGATTCAGTGCGCAACAATCGGCCAACGGCTTGAGTCAAGCGCATTGAAGCGGCAGGTACCGTCCACTGCATGAACGCGTTACCACCTGCATTCTCTATCCATTCGGACATAGTGGCGTCCACAGGATCATCTGGCACACCAAAAGGTAATTTAGTGATGATAACCTCTTTTAGATAATCACCTGGTAAGTCTACGCCCTCTGAAAACGAGGCCAATCCAAAAATGATGCTGGCTTTACCTGCGTCTATTTTTTCTCTGTGCTTTTTTAGAATCTCATTCTTGCTCAGATCACCTTGTGCCATAACTGTCTGGCGAATCTCATCACCAATATCTTCCAGCACTGTATTCATCTGGCGCCAAGAGCTGAACAATACTAATACGGCCTGCACATTTATTAAATGGCGCTGCAAAAATTCTGTAACAGCCCGAGTGTGCTCTTCTGGGACATTTGGCTCAACATCCAGCTGCGGAACTCTAAGCACAGCGGCATTGGCGTAGTCGAAAGGGCTGGCAAAACGTGCACAGGCTGTTTCGGCGGGTAACCCCAAATCATTGATGGCCCGATCAAAACGACCAAGGGCTGTAATTGTAGCCGAGGTTAAAACTGCAGCGAAGCAACTATCCCACAAATGCTCCTTAAGTGTTTGCGCCGCAGACACAGGGCAGCTTCTGCACTCAAAGTCGCTACCATCAGGCGCGTCAATAATATTGATCCACCTCGCAGTAGGGGTACCTTCAGGGTCGTCAAATTCACTGTAGCTGTGTGCCAACCAGTACATCGCTTGTGAGCGTGACCACAGAACGCCCATAGCTGGATACCAGCGCTCGGCAATTTCGCGTTCAATCTCTGGTACCGAGCCATCTAGCGCCTCTTTGAGCACATCGACAATTTGTTCAGCACGGCGCGACCACTTCTCAGCGGCCGCGGCAATTGCCACAGCTTGCTGCATGATGCTCTCAGGTAACAGGCCGTTGGGGAAGCGCATTCGATCGCGATCAGGCTGCTGAGTAGTGAACAAATTCCTCACCAATTGCAGCAAATTCTCAATACCCGCTTCTAAGTCGCGGCGCGGCATTTCCATGCGTTC
>JBMZCU010000469.1:0-2157 GCA_049613705.1 Pseudomonadales bacterium
ATCCATAAGATCCATCTCCTATTAACCAACCCACAAGTCTTGGATTCCACATTTTTTTCCTTCCATATTTTTTAAAAGGAACTTCATTAATTATAGCTATTTGATCACCTTTTTTAATACTGTCAGTACTAACAAATTTTGTTGATTTAATCTTTTCATTTCTAGGTCCTCTTCTATAATCTTTATTGCTCCAAAGAATCGGGACGTAATTGCTACAGTTTCTTCGATGCTGAGCTCGAGGCAAAGAATAAACGCCGTTTAGATGTCGAGACAGAAATTCGCCATGCGCTGAAAAACAACGAACTCTACATGGTCTATCAGACGAAGAACAACATTCACGATTACAGTGTGACTAGCTTTGAGGCCTTGATGCGCTGGCAGAGTCCTGTGTTAGGTTTCGTCGGTCCAGACGAGTTTATCATGGCCGCTGAGTCTATTGGCGTGATTGATAAAATGGGTGAGTTTGCGCTGTACCAGGCCTGTAAAGACCTTAAAGAGTTTCAGCGCAAGTACGGCCGACCTCTATCGATGGCGGTCAATTTGTCGATGCGCCAGCTTAACAACAACGATATCGTCGGTATCGTGCGCGATGTGCTTGAACAAGAGCAAATAGACCCTAAGAGCCTAGAGCTCGAAATTACGGAGTCATTGCTGGCTGAACGCTTTGATATTGTACTGCCAGTGCTCAATGAGCTGTTGTCACTGGGGATTTCGTTGAGTATCGATGATTTTGGCACCGGTTACAGCTCATTGAACTATTTGACGCGCTTCCCGGTGAGCACGCTCAAGATCGACCGCAGCTTTATCGTCAATATGGTAGATAGTGATGAAGACGCAGCGCTGGTTGAATCTGTGATCGCGATGGCTCACCGGCTCGGGCTTAAAGTTGTCGCCGAGGGGATAGAATCCAAGAGTGAAATCGAAATGCTGCAGCTGTATAACTGCGACATTGGGCAGGGTTACTACTATTCCAAGCCGCTTAAGTGCGAAGATATGCTAAAGCTGCTCGCAAAATTGCAGCAGGAGCGGGACGCACCTGATGAGGGTGTCATTGCGGGTAGCTCGCTGCAATTGGAAAGGTAGCACCACAAAGGGCACTCAAGCGGGAATGAGTGCAAAACATTTTTTCAGATAGCGTTGTACACTGCGTTGTCGATGGTCTGTCAATCGGGATGAGAGGCAGGCTGTCAGGTGAATAAGAGCCTCTCCGACAGCTTGCGAAGCTAGGTGGGCGCTCCATAGGATTGTATTGAAGTCTTTCATTCCCCTGGTGGGGCTCGCACTCAGTTGTGCGGCCGCTGCCGATGTCCCCAGCTCGTTTAATAAGGCCAAGAAACTTCTCGCACAGCAAGTCTACCAAGATCGCCAGAGCAGTTTTTACTGTAACTGCCCCTTTGGGCAGAGCGATAACACGCGCAAAAAGCTCGTACCTGATCTTGCTAAATGTGATTACAGCCCACGCAAGAGTGAGAAGCGTGCGGCGCGGATTGAATGGGAGCACGTTGTACCTGCCTGGGAGTTTGGTCACCAAATGCTGTGTTGGCAGGACGGTGGACGTAAAAAGTGCCGCAAAGATCCGAACTTCAAGAAAATGGAGGCGGACATGTACAACTTGGTGCCCGCTGTGGGAGAGGTCAATGGTGATCGCTCAAACTTTAGGTTCGGTATGTTACAGGGCGAGGCGAGGCGTTACGGCAGCTGTGATTTTGAAGTGGACTTCAAAGCGCGCGTTGCTGAGCCTGCCGACGATATTCGCGGTAATGTGGCGCGCACATACTTTTATATGCAATCGCGCTACGGCCTGCGTATTAGCGCCAAGCAGCAGAAGCTGTTTGACGCCTGGCACAAGTTAGACCCGATCGATGAGTGGGAGCGCAAACGCAGTGTGCGAATATCTAAGCTGCAGGGGTTCACGAACCCCTTTACGTATCCCACCGACTAGCGCGATTGTTACCAGTTGATAGACGCTTGGATTTCGCCCGTTTTGAAGCCCTGCGAGTTGATAATGTCGGGGTTGAAAAAGGGACGAAGTGCCGCGTGTTCTTGATCACTGATAGCACTAATCTTATGCAGCAGTGCGCCTAGGGCAACTTCGCTGGCACGGGTTGCCCCGTCATCTATCTTGAGTACAAAACCGTAGCCAAGGTGGGGAATAAC
>JBMZCU010000470.1:0-2135 GCA_049613705.1 Pseudomonadales bacterium
CTTAAAGGCCAGGTAGCCGCCAGGCTGACAGCCCGGCGAGCAAGAGAGTGTGATGTTGAGCTACATCGTGAATTGATTGACGCCCGCTGCCAACTTCTGCGATAGCTCAGTCATTTGTCCAGAGGTCTCGCTTATTTTGGTGACACTATCGCGGTTATCCACATAGCGCTGCTGTATAGAATTGATATTGACATTAATCTGATGAACCGTTGAGGTTTGCTGCTCGGTAGCTGCCGCGTTTTGAGTATTCAAATCATTAACACCTTGCACTTGTTCAACAATCAAGGTCAGCTGCTCGAGAATCGCACTGACACTCTGATTGGTATCTGCTGCTGAGCCCTCACTCTTGACGACCGCACTCACCGCATTCTTACTACCGTCTTGCAGCGATGAAATCATCTGCTCTATCTGCAGTGTGGAGTGTTGTGTTTTCTGCGCTAGGGAGCGCACTTCATCAGCCACAACAGCAAAACCACGCCCTTGATCACCGGCACGCGCAGCTTCAATAGCCGCGTTTAATGCGAGTAAATTCGTCTGCTCTGCAATGCTCTTTATCACATCTAAAATGGAGCTGATCTCTGCGCTGCTATCAGCAACCTTCTGTATTGTTTGCTTTGTCTCGGTTAGATTGGCAATGAGACTATGCATGTTTTCTCCAGCGGCCTCGAGTTTAGTACTGCCAAGTGCTGCCGAGTCATTGGCTTCACTGGAGCGTGAAGCAGCACTTGAGCAATTTTCAGCCACATCCTTTACAGTGGAACCCATTTCATCAACCGCCGCGGCCACACTACCCGTCTCTTCCAGACCTTTCTCGACTTTCAAGACAACTTCACCGGAAATCTGATTCAATGTGTTTGAAACCTGCTGCAATTGGGTGCTTGCATCGCGCATGTCCCCGATGAGGTTGCGAATATTATTTACGGTGGCGTTAAAAGTCTGGGTAAGCCTGCCTAAATCATCCCCACTGCGTGCCTCGATGGTCACATCCAAATTCGAGTCCTCACCCAGTGCGCGCATGGCATCGGATAACAACTTCAACTGACTGGCGATTAAGTGCTGAGTGTAGAGGCTCAACCACACGGTAAGCGCAATTAAAATAAAGGCAATCACTAACAGTTGGATAAAGCTGCTTGTCTCGGCAGCTGTGATCTCATCCACCAGCACTTGCAGATCTGCTGCGACATGATCCTCAGACGCCTTCAGCAAGTTAATCCGCTTGGTCGCCTGCTCGAACCAATAGCCGGCATCCACGCCGAAGTTGCTGTCGTTTAGCACCACAATTCGACGAATCCTGTTAACTTCATCTATCGCAGGTCCACTGAGTGTCTTTTTCACGAAGGCGATACTCTCTGAGTTCGCCTTCTGGAAGAAGAGTTCTAGGTAGCTAGACTGCTCTACGGCCAGAGTGATGTAGCGCTCTTTGCGCTGGGCACTGACCTTGTCAAACCCCAGTACCGCGCTGACAATAGCACGCTCGATACCCGCTCTTTCCTTGCCCTGTAAAAAGTAGTAGTAACTGCTACTCAAGCTTGCGATGTCTCGGTTTTTAACGTTGTTGGAGAGATAAAAAGTGGTCTTTAATAGCAGCGTATTCTGCCCGGTGTAATAGCCAAGCGCGTCCTTCGCTAAGATGGACAAGTTATCTACCTGGCCGCGAATCGCTGTCAGCTTTTTCAAGCTCTGCTCTATCTGGGAGAGTAATTTAACTTTCTCATCGCTTTTAACCGCTGAACGCTGCTGTTCCAGTACTTGATTGAACGCTACCAGTAACTTATCGCTCAGTTTACGTTGATCACTTAGCTCAGTGGCAAAGCGCTCTCCTTTAGTCGCAAGAAAAACAGCGGAGGCGCCACGCTCTTTTTGCAGCTCGTGTACTAGGTTACTCGAAGCTACTGATAGTGCTAACATCACTTTCGCATCATCCATGTTCTGGGTATTACCCCAGCTCTTGTAGAGCGCAGAGGCGATAAAGACAACAGCCAGCAGCAAAGGTACCAGCACGAGTAGCGACAGTTTGTACTTTATCGAGAGATCCTTAAAGAAGTTCATTTTCAGCCCCAGTTCACTTTTTCATTCAAAAAAGTGTAGTCAAGCTTTAGAAATTCAGACCTCTGATCTCAAAAAATCATCACGTA
>JBMZCU010000471.1:0-2133 GCA_049613705.1 Pseudomonadales bacterium
ACATCAGGCTCAATCCTCTGGATTCCTTCAAGGCGGATGTCTTGCACTTGAAACGGGGGAAACGCTGCAAAACTCGAGTTTGCCCAAAATACACATCCGAGTACTAAGCCTAAGTATTTATTCATGAATCCTTCTCTAATTAATACAGCCGCTACGCCTTAAAGGCGCATAAAGTCGTTAAAGATGGCAACTGCCATCAAGCTAAAGAGCACTATCATTCCAAGACGCAAGCCTGCATCCTGTACCGATTGAGGCACAGGTTTTCCACGTGCCGCCTCCAGCAAATAGAACAAGAGGTGACCGCCATCTAACATAGGTATCGGCAATAAATTAAGCACACCTAAACTGATGCTTAAATAGGCCAGAAAACTAATGTAAGACTCGAGCCCAGACGCAGCACTTGCGCTGGCTACTTTAGCAATGGTTATCGGCCCACTCAAGTTTTTAACTGAGATAATTCCCTCGATCATTTTGATAATCGAATCAAGGGTCAAACTGATCATCTGCCAAGTTTTGGCTACACCAGCCCACAATGCATCAAAGAGGCCTAACTCTACCGTACGCAGCATTGCTGCAGGCCATTGCGGCGCAGACACTCCAGCACCGATATAGCCCTGCTCACCCTGTTGTGTCAGCCTTGTTGCTGGAACCACTTCCAGCGCAATAGATCTACCATTACGCAGCACTGTAAAGCGTAGGGGGTGTTCAGCACTTCCCTGGATGATTACCACTAATTCAGCCCAGTTTTCGATAGCTTCACCATCGACACTAAGCACACGATCCCCAGTTTTTAAACCCGCTTCTTGCGCTCGTCCACCCTCAACCACAGTCGATATTACAGGGACTACGACGGGGCGAAAGGGCTCTATTCCCAGAGCACTGACCGGACTAACTTTCTCTAAATCGAGATTCCAATCGTGCAGAGCCAGTGCCATCTGACGCTCAGAATACGCGCTGCGATCCTCACCACCGCGAATAACAATATTCAGTGCGCCCGTGTCACCGATACGCCTGGCAAGCGCTAAATTCACATCCTGCCAAGAAGCGGTGAGGCGACCATCAATACTGATAATCTCAGCTCCTCTCGGCAGTTGCACGACCTCGGCAACCCCTTTATCCGTAGTCGAGCCAATAACGGGGATAACCGTTGTCACCCCCAAACCAAATAAGGCCCAGTAAGCTAAAACGGCAAAGATAAGGTTCACAGCAGGCCCTGCAGCGACAATCGCGATACGCTGCCACACCGTTTTTTGATTGAAAGCCTGGGCTTTCAAATGCTCATCTACAGGGCCTTCGCGCTCATCGAGCATTTTGACATAGCCGCCTAGAGGTATCGCTGCGAGTGCAAATTCGGTCCCCGAGCGGTCAGTGCGACTATAGAGCACTTTCCCAAAACCAACACTGAAGCGCAGCACTTTCACTTTACACAGACGTGCGACATAAAAATGCCCCCACTCGTGAATAGTGACAAGTACGCCCAAAGTGAGAACAAACGCTAATGCACTGTGCAGAAAGTCCACTAAGCCACCGGAAACCATTGCATGCCAATTAAGAACAGCGGAGCCGCTGCCAGTAAGCTGTCAATCCGATCGAGAACGCCTCCGTGCCCAGGCAATAGCGAGCCGCTATCTTTTAAACCAGCATTGCGTTTAAGCATACTTTCAAACAAATCGCCCAAGACAGAAACCATAGAAATGACAGCACCCAGCACAATAAGAAAAGCGCCTTGCAAGGGAGTCAAAGATTGGAAGATTGAAAAACATAACGCCGTTACACAAGCGGCCAACACGCCGCCATAAAAGCCTTCTTTCGTTTTCCCAGGGCTAACCTGTGGCGCCAGCTTATTTTTACCTAAGCGTTTGCCGGCGATATAGGCACCAATATCCGCGGCCCACACCAAGAGTAAAATTAGCAGTAACCACGCATTGCCGAACGAAGGCTGCTTTAGCTGAATTAAACTCCACCAAGTGGTCGATAACATCGACAAACTCAGCAGTACCCCTACAACCGGATTGGACCAAAGCCCAACACTTGGATAACGCTTAACCCACACAAAACAACACAGCCACAGCGCAACGACAGCTAGCATTACTGTCGAAACAGCATGCTCGATTTGGTATTTCCATAGGAGGA
>JBMZCU010000472.1:0-2109 GCA_049613705.1 Pseudomonadales bacterium
GGGCGGACTCTATTTTGAGCTGCCAGCTAAATTGCTGGCAAATGCGGCCGACGATGGATAACCCCAGCCCCTGTCCGAAGCTGCCTTCGAGATAGGGCTTGCCGATCTGGGCCAGCATCTCGGGTGGGAAGCCGCAGCCAGTGTCACGCACGCGCAAGCTGTCAGTATCGAGCAGCACATCGATGCCGCCGCGCTCGGTGTGGCGCACGGCATTGGCCAGCAGGTTATCGAGCAGCACGGCAAAGACCGGGGCCAGCACGCGCAGTTGCGGCGCGTGTTTACATTGCAGTTCGATCGTCACACGACTGTGCTCGCGCTGCTGCGCGATGCTGTTGCGGCACACGGCCACGGCGTCGAGCACGCTATCAGAGAGCCGGGTGCTCTCCTCGCGCCCGAGTAGCAGGAAAGTCTCTATCAGCTGTTGCATTTGTGTACTGGCGCGGCGGATGCGCGCCAGTGCTGCGCTGTTGTCAGGTTGTAGTTCTAGGATGTCCAATGCGCCGCTGATCACGGCTGTCGGGGTGCGCAGTTCGTGGGAAACTTCGCGGGTGAAACGCTGTTCGCGCTCTAAAAACTGATGGCTGCGACGGTAGCTCTCGGCGAGTGAGCTGGCGAGGCGGCCTACTTCGTCTTCACCGTAGACAGAGACATCGCCAAACGTGTCGCGCTCGCTCAGCTGTTGTACCCGCTTGTCGAGCTTGATGATTGGGGCCGCTGTGCGACCACCGACGAAGAAACCTAAGGCGACTCCGGTGGAGGCGACAATTAAGAAGACGTAGAAGAAAATCTCGCTCAGTCGCCAGTAGGTAGCATCGTCAACCTCTTGATTGGCGATGAAGTAGGTGATGTAGAACACCGGCCCGCCGGGCGCTATTGTATCCTTGGCGATATGGTAGTTTTGATCTTCAAGTTCGAAGATACCTAGAGGCTCATCGATAATATCTTCGGCGTAGACAAAATCGCGCACTTGCTCGCCTACAAAGAGCTGCATTTCCAGTGGCGGTTGTACAAAGCTTTGGCGCTCGCTGTAGTAAAGCTTTTGCCGCGAGACTTCATTGGTGAGCTGGCGGTTGAAAATGCTGTCCTCCGAGAGGGACATAAAGCCAATAGAGAGTACCCAGTAGAGCAGGGACAGCAGGACAGCAAAGGTGGAGAAGGCAAAGATCAGGCGCACTTTAAGACTGTGTTTGAGCAGGCGTTTCACGCTTTTGCCTCCCCGAGATAGAAGCCGACCCCGTGTACCGTGTGCAAGCGCTTATCGGCAAAGGGTTTATCCAGCGCCTCGCGCAGTAAGTAGAGGTGGCTGCGCAGCACGTCTGTGTCGGGGACATCCTCGCCCCACAGCGCTTCACACAGTTGTTCGCGGCTCACGATATTCGGTGAGTGACGCATCAGGCACAGCAGCAACTTGGTACACGAGGGGTTGAGTTTAATGCACTGGCCGTCGCGCATCACGGCGCCGCTGTCTAAATCTAACGTCAGCCCTGCCACTTGCAGAGTATTGCTCTGCTCGCGCAGGCGTCGCTTGCTGAGTGATAAAAGCCGCGCGTGGAGCTCGCGCATGGCAAAAGGTTTGACTAAGTAATCATCGGCACCGGCATCAAAGCCTGCGACTTTATCG
Organism: Pseudomonadales bacterium; assembly: GCA_049613705.1. Taxonomy (GTDB): domain Bacteria; phylum Pseudomonadota; class Gammaproteobacteria; order Pseudomonadales; family Balneatricaceae; genus Rs1. The sequence continues at coordinate 1,622 of JBMZCU010000472.1, forward strand.
TCGGTGCTGTCTCTGGCTGTGAGAAAAATAATCGGGGTGCGCAGTTGGCGCTCACGCAACTGACGACAGACTTGCAAGCCGTTTACATCGGGGATACCGATATCCAGTACGATGGCGTCAAAGCGCGAATGCTCGCTCAAGCTCAGCGCCTGCTTGCCACTGGCGGCGTAATCCACTGTGCACTGCTGCAGTTCGAGGTAGTCCAGTAAATTGGCTGCCAGATCTCGGTCGTCTTCCACTACGAGTATGCGCATGAAGGTTCCTCAGGCTGTGTTATCGCAGCCTAGCAGTATCGCGTGCGCTTGCACAGCACTGCCGGGACGGATAAAAAAGCCCGCGAGTAGCGGGCAAATGTTGAATTAAGGGCGTATCCAAAAACCTAAGATGTTATCTGCGCAACCTACAAGCAAGTAGCGGCTAGGCGTTGCTCGCAACTAATACTGGTGGTCTTAGTAAGAGCAACAACAACGGCGATGCTTGCTTGTAGG
>JBMZCU010000473.1:0-2100 GCA_049613705.1 Pseudomonadales bacterium
TAGTGCCCTCGTCTCATCGCTAGCCGATGTAAAATAGTTGGCCAGCATATATAGCATGTTAATAAGAGAGAGGCTAGGGAGGCTGGGATTTTTGCCTCGCACTGCACTGTGTGCTGGGTACATAGCGCGTGCCTTAAGGGAGCTGTATATGGGGTGCTTATATTTACATGCGTGTAAAACCTGGGTTTATAAAACAGTTTACCTCAATGAGTTAAAAGGACAGCGGGGGTTGTTTACTTCAGTGTCGTTATAGGGCTCTTTAAACATGCGAAAACGCCACTATAAAAGACCCAGGCTTTTACAATGTAGAGTGTGACTAAATGGCAAAGCGCCTAGTGAAAATTAGTCCAAGTATTTTAGTCAAGTATATGCTAGGATTCGCCTAAAATTCTGGTACTGGCAAGACGTGAGAATTAGTATGAGTGTAATAGAGACAATTAAAGAACAAATCGAAAGCAATGCAATCCTGCTCTACATGAAGGGCACGCCGCGCTTCCCACAGTGCGGTTTTTCCTCGCGTACCGTCGAGGCGCTAATGGCATGTGAAGAGCGTTTTGCATTCGTCAACATTCTTGAAAACCAAGATATTCGCAGTGAGTTGCCCAAGTATGCAAACTGGCCAACCTTCCCGCAGTTGTGGATCAACGGTGAGCTGGTTGGTGGCTGTGATATCGTCTGCGAGCTGGCCGAATCCGGCGAGCTTAAAGAAATGGTTAGCGCAGCGGCTGCAAGCGAAAAAGAGTGATTTTTAGCTTTGCAAGGCTAGGAATTTAGAAAGCTGTGTGGGATTATTCCCCACAGAATATAGGCAATAATTTTTTGATAAATGGAGCGTTATAATGGGCGTATTAGTAGGTAAGCAAGCACCGGATTTTACATCGGCAGCAGTACTGGGCGACGGTTCAATCGTTGACAGCTACAACTTTAAAGAAGCGACACAAGGTAAGTACGCGATCGTTTTCTTCTACCCATTGGACTTTACTTTTGTATGCCCTTCAGAGCTGATTGCTCTTGATCACCGCATTGACGCTTTCAAAGCGCTGAACGTAGAAGTTGTCGGTGTTTCTATCGATTCACACTTCACGCACAATGCATGGCGTAACACGTCAGTAGACGACGGCGGTATCGGTCAAGTTAAGTACACGCTAGTTGCTGACATGAAGCACGAAATCTGCAAGGCGTACGATGTTGAGAGTGAAGGCGGTGTTGCTTTCCGCGGTGCATTCATTATCGATAAAGAAGGTAATGTACGTTCGCAAATCGTTAACGATTTACCACTGGGCCGTAACATGGACGAGCTAATTCGTCTGGTTGAGGCGCTTCAGCACCACGAACAGCACGGTGAAGTTTGCCCAGCTGGTTGGAGCAAAGGTGATAAAGGTATGGATGCATCTCCTGCTGGTGTTGCAGCTTACCTATCTGCTGAGTCAGATAAGCTTTAATTCCCGCTTGAGCGGATACAGAAAACCTAGCTTTGGCTAGGTTTTTTTTTGCCCGGATAATAATGCAGGCTACAGCATGGGTGATTTCTGCCGACAAATGCATTTAATCGTATGTTTGCATCAGTCTCACTGGTAGAATATCTCGAACTAACAATGACCTGCCGCTGGTATGGATAAGGAACTCTATTGGCCAATAGTACAGTGACTGAATTGATGGCGGAGCGCTTTCGCGGTTATCTTCCCGTCGTTATTGATGTAGAGACAGCGGGTTTTAACGCCCAGACAGATGCTCTGCTAGAAATTGCAGCGGTAACGCTGACGATGGATGAGCAGGGATATCTAATTGCTGATCACAGTTTTGAAGCGAACGTCGAGCCTTTCGAGGGCGCTAATCTTGAGCAGTCAGCGTTGGATTTTACCGGGATTGATCCTTATGATCCCGACCGCCAAGCGGTGAGTGAGCAAGTAGCCCTTGAGGGTATGTTCAAAATGGTGCGCAAAGCCGTGAAAGCGCACGGTTGTAAACGCGCTATCTTAGTTGGGCACAATGCTGCATTTGATCATGGCTTTTTGATGAGAGCCGTCGAGCGTGTTGATACTAAGCGTAATCCCTTTCACCCATTTTCAACCTTTGATACCGCGTCACTCTCAGGGCTTG
>JBMZCU010000474.1:0-2080 GCA_049613705.1 Pseudomonadales bacterium
TCGATAGACTTCACTGATAAACCTTAAGGCGCTGTACGCCACTGTCTGAACGGTAGAGGTATTATTTTGTTTCTCGTGGCAAAAAGCCAGTAAACGAGTAACAAATATCCAACGTGACAACACGGCGCACCAACGCCCAATAATGTGATACATTATCTTAAAAAGTATTGCCATAAAAAGTATCACGTTATATCTTACACTTAACTTGTTAAGTAAATAATGTTGTACTACTTATTATGGGGTCACACCTCCCTGATGTGTCGTACTAGATATATCGCACTGCGATCGAGATAAGAATAACAACCGAATCTACTCTAGGAGTAACGCAATGATAAAGAATAAGTTCCTCAAACTGGCTTCCCTCACTGCACTGAGCTTGGGCATCGCCCACAGCGCGCTGGCGGAGACTACGCTGCGCGTCGGCTCTTGGCTGCCACCTACCCACGCACAAAACGCAACCGTCTGGCCAACCTGGGCCAAGTGGGTTGAAGAGGCGACACAAGGCCGCGTCAAAATCAAAATGGAGTACGGCCTAGGCCACCCTAAAACCATGTTTGATTTAGTTGAAGATGGCGCCATTGATGCCAGCTTTGGCTACCACGGTTACGTACCTGGTCGCTTCAAGCTGACCCAAATTGTCGAGCTTCCACTGCTCGGTGTGAATGCTGAAGCCGCCTCTGTCGCCCACCAGCGTGTATTCGAGAAACACTTGGCCAAAGCTGGTGAACACGACGGGCTCGAAGTCCTCTCCATGTTCACCCACGGCCCAGGCCAAATTCACAGCGGCGTGCCAATTAACAGCTTCGCCGATTTAAAGTCGAAGAAGATTCGCCTCGGCGGCGGTATCCAAGGAGAGCTGGGCAAGCGCATCGGTGTTACAGCGGTGGGCGCACCTGCAACTAAAGTCTACGAGATGATGCAGCAAAAAGTCATCGACGGTATTTTTATCCCTATGGGAGAGCAGAAATCCTTGCGCCTGAATGAGGTGGCGAAAAACGTTGTCGCCCTTCCCGGCGGGATGTACTTAGGCAGTTTTTCGATGTTTATCTCTCCAGACTTCATGGACAGCTTGAGTGAAAAAGACCGCGAAGCGATTCGCTCAGTCTCCGGTGAAAAGCTTGCGGCAATGGCCGGTAAAGCGTGGGATGAAGCTGATAAAGCGGGTCTAAAAACAGCCATGGAAACCGGCGTAAACGTCAAACAGCTCACCGCGGATGACGCTATGGCCGCTGAGTTTCGCGAGCTAACCAAAGGTATGGATCAAGACTGGTTCGAGCATGTCGCCAAGCGTAAGGTCGATGCTAAAGCAGCACTGGCTGAGCTGCGTGATATCGCCAAGAGCTATAAGTAAGTAAAGCTACCGCAGCGGCACTGTCGCTGCGGTCACTAGCCTAGGACTCTGCACTCCTCGCAAAGACCTTGAAATCTACTACCTTTAAACACTGAGTTGGCGCGAGTAGCACAGCAGTAGGCAAAGGTTGCAGATATTGCCAACTCGCAAAACACACAGGATGATATTTAACAAGCGCAACGCTCGCCGTGCTTGATGTGGCCCGCACATCCCTGTTTCAAAAGCGTGCGCTAAAAGCGAGACACTCACACACTGTTAGGACTAAAGTGTCATTGAGCCAGCACGTAACAATTAGTTAACATATAAACAAAATAACAATGGCGCGTTAGCGCTCTACCACCCAAGTGACAAGGAATACCTAATGCCCTTCACCACATGGCTTGGCCAACACTACCCCGAGCGAGGTCCGGTTAAGCACCTCGCGCTCCTGCTGGAGGCTGTCGCCGCCATCACTCTACTGCTGCTGATGCTGCTAACTTGTGCCGATGTCGCTGGGCGCTACTTCTTCGACAACTCTATCGATGGCACCACAGAGCTCACTGAAATTGCCATCGCCATTATTATCTTTGCCGAGCTGCCAGTTATCACTTGGCGCGGCGGCCACGTTGTCGTGGATATGTTAGACGGTATGTGGGGCGCTAAGGCGATCAAAGTACTGTGCTTGTTTTCGGCGGTTATCATCTCCGCCACGCTCTACTTCCTGGGGGCGCGTATTTTCCAGTTAGCGGC
>JBMZCU010000475.1:0-2061 GCA_049613705.1 Pseudomonadales bacterium
CACAGTTGCGCACTGTGAGGTTTTTTCTCGCTACACTTTCACACAACAAAAGTGACTGCTCCTTCGAACTAGGGGCCGCTCGCCACCGCGTGTTGCGCGACCTGATAGGGCCACTTAACTTAGCTGCGGCTGACAGCGGCCACTATGATACGAATCGAAAGTTGCAAAACTGTCCTAGTCGCGACTCCTAAATAGCAGCGCGAGAGTCTGTGAAAGGTAATGACAGTGGGTAACACCTTGTGATGCTTGGCAAAATGCCAGAGCATCACAACGCGGGGGATCATAGTGACTGTCTGTGCCAAATACAATCTAGTGCCTTGCTTTTACGGACCTTCTCACCTTTAATTGAGCGCTAAATGTTCTAGGGCAGCGAGGAAAACGCTGGCAACGAGTAGGCTCGTCAGCGTATCTAACAACCAAAGGGAGCGGTACAGTGATATTCAGGGACGCAGATCCAACAGATTTAACGGCTATCCAGCGCTTGTTGGAAAATCATCAGCTTCCTGCAAGCGATTGTGGCGCGCATCTTTCTCATTTCGTGGTCGCTGAAGACGATAACGCGATTGTCGCTGTCGGCGGTTTTGAGCACTGTGGCAGCGCTGCGTTAATCCGCTCTTTTGCCGTAGCTAACAGCCACAGAGGCCTAGGCCTTGCCGAGCAGTTGTTTGAGCGGGTCAAGGCCAAAGCGCTAAAGGGTGATATCCATCAGTTTTACCTGTTAACGACAACAGCGAGCCATTACTTTGAGCGGCTGGGTTTTGCCATCTGTGATAGGGCCGATATGCCCGATTCTATCAAAGGCACGAAGCAGTTCAGTGCGCTCTGTCCTGCTTCTGCCACGGCGATGTGTCTCAAGCTGTAAGTCCCGAGCAAAGCACTTATCAGATAGAAAAAGATCTTATATTCATGCAGTTGGAGTACAGATGCATATAGAAGAGTTTCTAGGGCAGCCCAAGACGTTATCGGACTGGTTGCAAACTTGTCGTGAGCAACCAGGCCAGCAGTACTGGCTGTTGTTTAAAGACGATGTTGCTGGAGAGGAAATAGCGCTGACAACAGCTATGTATCCCATGCTAGACGATAATCATCTATCACCGCAAGAATGCGATGCACTCGAGCAGAGTGTATATGACTGCGGCTATCATTATTTTTTGAGTCTATTTCAGTTGGGCGATGTCATCGCCAACCTGTCGATGCAAAAAACAGCGTATTCGCAGCCAGAGTTGCTGAATGCGGTGATGCACTATTATGAAAGGGATGCTTTCATCGTGCTTGAATGAGGCTAAGGTAGGAAAGGCTCGTAGGCCTATGTCCCAAACAGCAGTGTCTACAAGCGCCGACAATATCTCACAATCATTTGCTAAACACTTTGTATATCAACAATATCCCCGTGTTATTACTTGCTATTACTAGGCGCATTCCCTTTAATGAGAGGCTTTGATTATCAGTGAGTTTACGCCGTGGATTATCGAGCGCATATAACCCATTTAATGCACAGTGATGCGCTTAGAATGCGCGCCTTAGCGGCCGTGCAGTCGCTCGCGCTGCCAGATTGGCTGATCGCCGCAGGTTTTGTCAGAAATTGCATCTGGGATGATACATACGCTGTGCAGACGCCGCTCAACGACATTGATGTGATCTACTTCTGCAGCAAAGACACGACAAAGGCGCGCGATGAAGCGCTCGAAGCACAACTCAGAGCTGAGTTGCCGCAATTGCCGTGGTCCGTTAAAAACCAGGCACGCATGCACCTAAAGCACGATGATGCTGCGTATCGCAACACCTTGGACGCGATGCGCCACTGGCCGGAGAAACAGACGGCTATAGGTGTCATGCTAGATACATCGGGGGAAGTTGTGGTACGCCATGCCTTCGATTTGGCGTACCAGTTCAACGGTAAAATAGATCACAACTCACAGCGCCCGCTGGAGGTCTTTCAAGCTCGGGTAGAACGCAAGGGATGGCTGCAGCAGTGGCCGCAACTCAAGTGCGATACAGTGGGCTCACACGATTAAAGGATGTTTACAGGATGCAACACTTCGCAGCCGCGATATTTGATAT
>JBMZCU010000476.1:0-2046 GCA_049613705.1 Pseudomonadales bacterium
CTCACTTTTTTTACATATCACCGCTTGACTTTTCTCTTAAGCACGCTAGGTTTGCAGCACCATACCCTTGCTTTCAACGCGTATCCTGAAAGGGCGAAATGGTGCACCTAGCACTGGTCAAAGTTTTATCACAAGGTTATGATGCGCTCAGCCTTTCTTAGATATATGACTATGTCCTACCTGCGCCCCACTGAAGAACTTGAAGTTATCGACGTCATTAAAAACAGCCAATTTATCGCCAACACAGCTATTGTAGAGTCGCGTGCTGAAGGCTTAGCGTTTGTACAAGCCATTAAAGCTCAGCACCCCAACGCCAACCACAGCTGTCACTGCTTTATCGCGGGCGCACCAGAAGATGCTGCTACATGGAGTTACAGTGACGATGGCGAGCCTAAAGGCACTGCCGGGCAGCCGATGTTTCAAGTGCTAAAACACAGCGGCATTGGCAATCTCTGCGTCGTCGTTACCCGTTACTTTGGGGGCATAAAGCTCGGTACAGGCGGTATTGCCAGAGCGTATAGTTCACTGGTAAAACAAGCACTGGCTGCCACTCCCACCGTACACGTAGAGCGCAAAGCACACTTCACCCTAGATATCCCTTTCGATTTGACCGGCTTTGTCGAACAGGCCCTTACACGCACTCCACAAGTCGGCGTATTAGCGCGCGACTGGCACAGTGAAGGGCAGAGACTGTGTTTGTCAATTGAAGTCCCCAGTGTCGAAAGCTTCAACGATGCATTAAGCGCCTACGCGCACCGCTTAGCGCTCAAGCCTAAGTAACTGAGAGCACTGTCTTAAAATTTATACATTTTTCTTTTTTCTAAGAAAAATGATTAAGTTTTCTGTCGATTTGCCGCTATACTCTGCGATGCTAATTAGCAATCCCAAAGCTGCTGTACGACTTGCAGCACCAATAATTCGAATAATTAAGGGTTACAATGAAATTTGCGGAAAAACCGACACAATCAGCGGAGTACTTGCGTCAGGCAATTCCACTGATGGTGAAGTATAAAATCCCACCTAACCCTCTCAATTATGCCCTCTGGTACACCTACGTATCCAAGCGTTCTCCCAAACTCAATGTCGAGCTGGACAAAGCACTGGAAACCTATGGCACTTGCCCAACACTCGTCTGCGAGAAAATGTTTCGCGAACACCTGATCAACGATGAGATTCAAAACGCTGATCACGCGCAGTCTAAAATGATAGGCTTGGTCAATGACCTGCATAAAAACGCCGGTATTGCCAGCCAGTGTGCCGCCGAATTCCAAGATGTCCTCAGCAGTAGTTTACAGGAGCTGAGAAGCCCTAACAGCCGTATACCACGCGAGCAAATCATTGAATCGCTCTCGGCAAACACTGACAGCATCAGTAAATCTAACTTGGCGTTTCAAGAGCAAATTAATGCGGCACAAAGCGAGATCGCTATGCTTAAGCAAGAGCTCAAGCAAACTCGCAACGACCCGCGAGTTGATCACATTACTCAATTGTTTAACCGCCAAGTCTTTGATATTGAACTCGAGCAACTCATCCAATTGCAAGATACTACACAGGCCAGTGTCGTTATTTTCGAAATTGACGATTTTAAAGAATTTAATGACAACTACGGCTCGCAGATGGGCGATAAGATTATTATTTTCATCGCGGATCTGTTGAAAAAGAGCTGCGTGGCCCCCTCTCTCGCAATGCGATATGCCGGTACTAAGTTTGCAATGCTACTTTTAGGCGCTAACGCTGAAGAAGCACACAGCATTGCCGATGATTTGCGCAAAAAAATCTTTTCCATACGCTTGCGCCAACGCAATTCGAATGCGATTACCAATGCTCTCTCAGCTTCATTTGGCATTAGTCAAATGCGCACGGACGACAGTGCGGATTCTCTGGCTTGGCGTACGATCAATGCCCTGCAAACAGCGATTCAGCAAGGTAAAAACCAAGTCGTTATCGACTAATAGCGCATTCTTACCCAGGCGCTAGCCCCTCTACTTACAAGCATAAAAAAAGCGCCGGCGGGCGCTTTTATCTATTCGCTCACTTAACGCGTGG
>JBMZCU010000477.1:0-2006 GCA_049613705.1 Pseudomonadales bacterium
TTGACCACTACACGTGGCCCTTTTTATGGCCATTAGCCTCTTAGTTAGCCGTAGTACCTAGAGGGCATGCTAAGAACATTGGGGGCTTATTCGTAACTTCCTTAGCTATCTATTCGTAACTTCCTTAGCTATCGCTGTAATTCTGGGTCAGCAGCTGCTGGCTGAGTAAGCTGTCAAAGATGTCCTGCATACCGCTGCTACTGATGCCGCCATCCACTGCGCGCCCGTCTCCTTCGAGATACCACTTGCTGTCCTCATCCGGGGGCAAATAGGCGTCGAGGCTATCCTCGCGGTGCAGCACGTCTTCAATGTTCAGTACTTCGTGGGTGTTGGGCACGAGTTCGGCGGGGCGGTTTGAGAGGTTGTGCTCTAACATGGCGCCTAAATCTGTCGGATCTAGCAGCATGGCAAGGGATGCCTCGCGTGCAGGTAATGCATCGCTAATCCCAAAGATGCCTGTTTCAGCGGGCGCCAGGTGAATATCAATATCGCCCTCAAAGTCGATAATCGCACTGGCACTCGCCGGCGCTTGAGGGGCCGGGTGGTGACTGTGCTGAGGACGACTTTGCGTGCTGGGCATGAACGGGCCTGCTTAAAAATTAGACACTTTGAATTATAGGCTAGGTTTTCTCCCTTGATCAATATTCAAGGCCAGTTGAGTGTGTTTCATCGCCCTCGAGCGAGTCGTCTAGCTAGGCGATGCTATCGAGCGTGCATTGCTAGGTTCTAAGTAACTGAAATTATTTAAGATAATGCCTTTCGTTAGAGGGGCGTGTAGCGCTTGTATGCGCGCCGTACAGCTGTCTTTGTTAAACGCTTGTTTATTTTATCTACCGTTTCTTGTCTCGCCGCGCTCTGCCCAGGCGCGCGCGCACTTGTCTCTGTGGGGGATGCTGGTAACATGGCCGCATACTGAGGTGCCGCCACCGGCGGATAATCGGGAAGTATGGTAGAGGGCCTCCCCAAAGACCATCGCTGCCCCCGCAACGGTAGAGTGACGCTAAGCGTTTACTCGTCAGCCCGGAGACCGGCCTCGCCACACGCAGATCTGAACTGTCAGACATAACAGGGCACGGTGGGTGCCCGAAGGTTGCGAATCAATGAATGCAAATACTGTGCGCAGCTTCCCCTTTTGTGCGATCCAGGGGCAAGCGTTGCTCAAACGTGCACTGCTGTTGTGCGCGATAAATCCAGCCCTTGGCGGTGTCCTGATCAGTGGGCCGCGCGGCAGCGCAAAAACAACACTGGCGCGCGCACTGGCAGATCTGCTGCCACAAGATGCGAGCGCGAGTGCTTTTGTCACTCTGCCACTGGGTGCCAGCGAAGATATGCTGATCGGCAGCTTAGATGTACAGCGCGCGCTCGATGATAAAACCCTCGCCTTTTCCCCGGGGCTATTGGCCAAGGCCGATGGCGGGGTGCTCTATGTGGACGAGGTCAATTTACTCCCCGACCCCTTGATCGATCAACTTTTGGATGTAGCCGCCAGTGGCGTCAACCGCGTTGAGCGCGACGGCGTCAGCCACAGCCACAGTGCACGTTTTTCATTAATCGGAACGATGAATCCCGATGAAGGCGAACTGCGTGCTCAGCTATTGGACCGTTTCGGGCTGATGGTGAACCTCGATGAGCCGCTGACTTTGGAAGAGCGTGTCGCGGTGGTGACCTTGCGCGAAGCGTTTGATCGCGATCCGATCGCTTTTTGCGCTGAGCGCGAACACGTGCAACAGGCGCTGCGCGAGCGCATTGCCAAGGCGCGCACGGCGCTTGTGCACATTGAGTGTGCGCCCGAGCAGCGCCTGCAAATCGCCAAGTGCTGCAGCGATGCCCAGGTCGATGGGGTGCGCGCCGACATAGTGCTCTATCGCGCGGCACTTGCCCATGCCGCTTGGCGCGACAGCGCGCACGTCGAGGCGATCGATATTGAAACTGTGGCGCCGCTAGTACTGGCGCACCGGCGTCGTCAGACGCCGCCGAATCACTCCCAGCAGCCCCCGTCGTCACCG
>JBMZCU010000478.1:0-2000 GCA_049613705.1 Pseudomonadales bacterium
GCTGCATCTACTTGATAGGCCCCTACTATGGACACTGGGCATCCCATCATCTGCACGTGCGCCATCGCGAAATCGTCATAGCGTTGTTGTATTTGATCGGCAATCGCTAGCATCAATTCGCGACGCCACTGCGCGCTGCTGCGCGACCACGCTGGAAAGGCGCGATGCGCCGCCGCTATCGCGCGCTGAGCATCGCACACATTGGCCTGCACAACCTCAAACATCGGCTCTTCTGTCGCCGGATTGACGACCTGCAGTAAGCTCTCGGCATCGGCGCGCTGCCAGGCACCATCAATATAGAGTTTCTCAAATCGCTGCATTGCGCCCTCCTGCAACAACCGCATCACCACGGCCCTGCACTAAGACTTCGTAACCCGGCTCTTCGGGCTCGTCATCCACCATGTATGCTGGGAAACCCTGACCGAGCACTTGTACATCACAGGCCTCTTCCAAACGGCGAATAATGTTAGGGGAAAGCTCACGTGCACCAAAGCGTGCCTCGCCATCGGCAAAGATATCCACCAGCAGTGGCGCTATCTCAAGTGGCATACCGGCACGGCGGGTCAATTGATCAAAGAGCCCTACATCTTTGAGCACTAAATCCATGGTAAAGCTGATATCGCGACTGCCATTGAGAATGACTTGGGATTCAGTCTCGTGCACAAAAGAGTTACCCGATGAGGCTTTAATCGCCTCGTAGGTCACATTCATATCCATACCCAACACTTTTGCCGCGGTGAGCGCTTCACTCAGTGCCGCGAGGTGCGCTGTACACAAATAGTTAGTGATCACTTTAAGGATAGAGGCGCTGCCCAGTGGGCCGGTGTGAATAACGCGGCGCCCCATGGTTGTCAGAATCGGCAGCACGCGCTCAAATGCACTTCGGCTGCAACCTGCGAAAATGGAGATATTACCGGTGTCCGCGCGGTGGCAGCCCCCTGATACTGGGCAGTCTATCGCCTCAGCTCCTAAAGCCTTGACCCGCTCGCCAATGCGCCTCACTTCGGCTTCATCTGTGGTACTCATCTCGAGCCAAAGTTTGCCGCAGCTTAGCCCGGCAAGCACCCCATCCGGTGCTTCCATAACTTGGGCACACACTGCCGGTGAAGGCAGACAAGTGACAATTACATCGCACTGCTCAGCCAGCGCCTTAGGGCTGGCGGCAAGTTTGGCACCGCGCAGCTGAAAACTTGCCGCCACTGTGTGATCGATATCGTTGACCGTCAAGTCACACGCGTTGCGCAATAAGCTGCCCGCAAGTTTACCGCCAACGTTTCCCAACCCAATAAAGCCTATTTTCATCTGTCTCTCCACACACTGTTTTTAAGAGACGTTAGCGCCGCAGCTCAGGGCGAACAAATGAAAAGAATTTACTAAGGTGTTAGTAAAATTAACGCGTACTCAAATCGTGCTCTATCCAGTCGACAAACGCTTCTATCTGAACCTGACGAGGACTGTCTTTCGCGTACACCAGCCCCCACTCTCCGAGCACTAACGGGCAGTCAAACGGCAACACTAAACTGCCCTGATCAAGTTCACGCGTAGCGAAGGGCCCGTTAATCAAGGCGACGCCTTCACCGCCCAAGGCCATTTCCAAGGCAATCGCCAAAGTGTCTACACTCAAAGTCGAGCGCGACTTTAGCGCCTCGAGTCCTGCAGCTTCCAGCCACATATCCCAGTACTGCTCTTGGGTGTGCACTTCGATCAACGGCAGCGACAAAATATGCGCTACACTCGCAGGGTTAGCCAACCCTTGCAGCAGAGAGGGAGCGCAAATAGGGGTAACCTGATAGGGAAAGAGCCCTCGCCAATTGTGCTCTGATACTTGCCCCGACTCCTTAAACACCAGTGCAACATCGGCCTGCTGCGGGTCAAAATCCCAGCGGCTGGCGCTGTCGAGCTGCAGTGATATTTGCGGAAAGGCCTGCTGAAACTTGGCAATGCGTGGCCCCAGCAGCCGAATTGCCGCTGTGATATAAGCCTGTACTTTAAGCGTTTCC
>JBMZCU010000479.1:0-1960 GCA_049613705.1 Pseudomonadales bacterium
TTTGCGTGGAGCGCCATATAATCAATAATGATTATCATTACAAATTATTAACTAGCATGATTTAAATACAAAGCCTAATGCCTGGTACCGCTGAGGCTTAGTACCAAGCTTTTTCTAACCACGCTCTAGAGCAAAAAGCAATTGGCATATTGAATATAAATGTTCAGCCACCTTGATTACGTGCTAATCAGCTCTATTTAAAACTATAAATATTTTTAATAAACAAAGACTTAAGACACATCCGCCAAGCACTATCATTGCTTCCCTTCTTTTAAACTCTGCTGGATTACTCTCTTGGAATTAATAGTTTTCATTGTGATATTGGAAACTTTTTCCTAGAATATGTCGCTTCATTGTAAATAGAATTAAATAAGAAGTTGACGACTATGAGCTACTATTCTGATTATCTGGAAGAAATTGAGATTCGCAAAAAGGATCTTAATCTGAGTCCCAAACCAATTGATAGCGCTGAGCTGCTTTCTGAAATCATTGCACAAATTAAAGACGTTGATAATGAGCACCGCGAATCGTCTCTAAACTTCTTCATCTACAACACGTTGCCAGGGACTACCCCTGCCGCTGGTGTTAAAGCTGCTTTCCTCAAAGATATCGTCTTGGGTGAGCAAAGCGTTGCTGAGATCTCTGCGCAGTTTGCCCTAGAGCAACTGTCTCACATGAAAGGCGGCCCTTCTGTTGAAGTGCTGTTAGATGTCGCTCTATCTGATAGCGAGCACGCATCAGCAGCTGGCGAAGTTTTGAAGTCGCAGGTTTTCCTCTACGATGCCGACACTGCGCGATTGTCCGATGCGTTCAGCGCAGGCAATGCAATTGCAAAAGATATCCTCGAAAGCTATGCCCAGGCAGAGTTCTTTACCAAGCTAGATGATATTCCCGAGAAAATCGATGTCGTCACCTTTATCGCTGCCGAAGGTGATATCTCGACTGACTTGCTCTCACCGGGCAACCAATCGCACTCGCGTGCCGACCGTGAATTGCATGGCTTGTGCATGATCACCCCTGAAGCGCAGCAAGAAATTGTCGCCCTCGGCAAGCAACACCCGAACGCCAAAGTGATGCTCATCGCTGAAAAAGGCACTATGGGTGTTGGTTCATCTCGTATGTCAGGTGTTAACAACGTTGCACTGTGGGCCGGTGAAGAGACATCGCCCTACATCCCTTTTGTTAACAACAAACCTGTGGTTGCTGGTACGAACGGTATTGCGCCCATCTTTTTAACCACAGTCGGTGTGACAGGCGGTATCGGTATCGACCTGAAAAACTGGGTTAAAAAACTCGATGCCAACGGTGAAATCGTTCGCAACGAGAACGGCGACCCCGTATTAGAAGAGGCTTACTCTGTCGCAACCGGCACTGTACTGACTATCGATACGAAAGCTAAAAAACTGTACAACGCCGATACAGAGTTGGCAGATATTGCCGACTCATTCACGCCGCAAAAAGTTGAATTCATGAAAGCCGGCGGTTCTTACGCAGTGGTATTTGGCAAGAAGCTACAAACATTCGCAGCACAGGCCCTAGGCATTGAAGCACCTGTTGTTTACGCACCTTCAAAAGAAATCTCCAATGAAGGCCAAGGCCTGACTGCCGTTGAAAAGATCTTCAATCGCAATGCTGTTGGCGTAGCTTCTGATACACCTCTGCACACCGGTTCTGATGTTCGCGTTAAGGTAAACATTGTCGGCTCTCAAGACACTACAGGCCCAATGACTTGCCAAGAACTTGAAGCGATGGCTGCTGCGACGATTTCGACCAGCGTAGACGGCGCCTTCCAATCTGGCTGTCACACAGCCTCTGTATGGGACAAGAAAGCCCAAGCCAATACGCCTAAGCTAATGGCCTTTATGAACGCTTTCGGTGTTATCACTGCGCGCGACCCACTGCACGTCTACCATTCAATGACTGACGTCATTCACAAGGTTCTAAACGACATCACTATCGA
>JBMZCU010000480.1:0-1952 GCA_049613705.1 Pseudomonadales bacterium
ATCAACCTTGCGGCGCACGATAGGAATCAGTGAAGAGCTCTTGTTGTAAACGGCCGATGTGTACAAACCTAAAAAGCGAATCTCGCCAACCCAGTTACCCGCCTTATCGAAGGTTTTAACACTGATGTAATCTGGATGCGATGGACGGTGGATACGTGAGCGCGCCGTCGCTTTAGAGAAAGTAACGATGTTCTTTTCATCGTTGCTGACATCTTCTGAAATATTGTGGAACAGCTGATTCTTGCAGTATTCGTCACTGGCCTTGAGCAGACCAAGCTGGGAGTTTTCGACCAGTGCTAACTCTGTTTTACCGCCGCTCTTCTTAATCTTGTACTCATCGTAACCCAGGAAGGTAAAGTGCTCTTTGAGCCAGGTGAGAAACTCTTGCGTTTCTTTGAGCTCAGTGGCATCGACTTTGGCGATCTTACCGTTGTACTGTTTGATAGCACCTTCACAGCGCTCAACCATCGCTGGAAAATCATCGACAACACTCACTACCTCGTTGAGAATTTCCTCGAGGGTATTTTTCAAATCTTTGAGCTGCGCCTTATCTGTATGGCGATCAATCTCTACAGAAATCAGCGACTCGCGGCCCTTATCTGATGCCTTTGAGTTTGGCTCAACAATTTTCTTAAGTTTACCGTCTTTATCGCGGGTCGTGGTGAGCACTGTGTTGTGAATAGCGTGAATCGCCAAGTTGCGACGGTTCAGTTCCATGCGCAGTGAATCAACAAGGAAGGGCTTATCTTTTTGCAGCACTTCCACGAAGGTGTGTGTCGACTGCCAGCCGCTCTCTTCGTAGCGCGGGTTGAAGACGCGAACCGCCGGGGCATCTCCGCTATACGTTTGAATAAACTGCCAGCTCTCTAGCGTGGCGCCGTACAAATCATCGAGACGCCAAGCTTCGAGGTCCGACTCTGCAGCGGCCCCATAATAAGCGTGGGCAAATTGTTTAACAGCGCTTGATTTTGAAGGGCTTAGCTTAGCGTCTAACTCTTCATTGAGTTCTTTGAGCAGTGAAGCCTTCAGTGTACCGATTTCAGTTGACATCTTCTGCGAATCCTGTGGTTGATATTTCGTTATTATGGGTGGTTACTTGTCGTATCCTACCTGCTGCATAAATAAGGTTGGCGAGGGTCATTTACAGCGTCGCCAACAGTGCGAAATGTGCCCGCTTGCGAGAAAAAAAGCAGACGCATTTACTTATAGAAATACGTGCATTAGGTGCGCTAAGTATAGACCAGTAAAGCTAGCCATTCTTTAGCTGTGTCGCATTTTTTTATTCTTTATATCAATATTTTAATTATTCGGTTTGATGATTGCACAATTGGCCGCCATCAATGATAATTCATAACATATTCGTTATTTATAGCCAACTTTTTTACCAGCTATGTGATCTGTTTTTATGCCGAGACTTCCCTTTGTTTGCGCCACCCTCTTCGCTGCTCTATCGAGTAGCTACAGCCACAGTGACTTTTCGATCACAACCGAGCGCACGCAATATTCCCCCGGTGACAGCATCACACTGATGGTCGAATCGACCAATCCCAGCGACAGCCCTATCGACCTCTCGCCGCTGCAGCAGGATTTCATTGTGCTCGATCAGCGCAAGCTGATGATCAACTCCTACGCCGAGGGCAAGCGCAACTCCACAGTCCGCTGGGAGATCCAACTGCGCTCGCGCAAATCTGGCGCCGTTGAAGTCCCAGCGCTGAACTATAACGATGAACAGAGCGAGAGCATTTCACTCTTCGTGCGCAGCCAGGAGCGCTCGCGCTTTCTTCCGGTCAGCGACATGCCGATTATTCTCGATGCGCAGATCTCCTTAGACGACAACTACGAGCAAGCGCAGTTTCTCTATGTTCTCAATGTCTACTCAGACCAACCGCTGACACCGGGCTATACCGTCAGTGCGCCAAAAATCGAGCGCGCGCGCGTAGAACTACTGGATA
>JBMZCU010000481.1:0-1951 GCA_049613705.1 Pseudomonadales bacterium
TCTGTACTTTCACCTGGCGCAGCCTCTGACTGGATGACAACCAGACGCGGGTCACCATGCAACTGCGCCAATTGCTTCTCAGAGAGCTCTTGTGCAGCCAGCACGTTTCCGCCTGTATCAAACGACAGCCCAGCACGACGATAGCCCTTGTGAGCAGTGTTATTAACGGTAATTTGTGACATGCCATAACATCCTCAAAACGTGAATCAACGCGGCGGCAACGCCACCGCAGGACTTTACAAATAGTCGGCGACAATCAACTTGAGTCGGCCTTTCAGCTCGTTGGAGCTATTGCTATCCAGTTCTCGTTCCAGCAATCGCGTAGCGTCTTTTTCAAGGCTCGTCGGCACAACAAGCACTGTCGGTTTAACCCCAAGCTTTTGCCCACCATCGGCCTTGAAAGCGCGCATAGCGGTGATCGCGGCCCAGAGATTGTCTGCGTTGAGTTCTTTCTTCGAAGCGTAAGCTAGCTGCCAAAGAGAGAAGCCCGCGTTACCTCGACAGTCAGCGCCAAAGCGGAACTCGTTAGATGTGAAGACGTGCTCGTCATCTAAACTGGTCATAGCCTTGAGTGCGAGCGCACGGCGGTTTTGCCAGATCAATGGTTTAATTGCACGGGACGTATCTAGCAGATACCAACACGCTTTCGGGGATGAACCACCGTCGTCATAATTGGAAACACTCTCAGCCGTACCTGTGCCATCGGCGTTCGGATAAACTGGATGATCCGTATCAAAGAAGTTTTGGCCGTCATAGCATGTGGTCGATATACCCGCTTGCAGCAGGCTGAAAATTTCCACCTCTGGCAGCAGCTCACCACTGCGACCCAGCTCTTGGAAAATGGGTTTGTAGATACCGACGTTGTCGTCTTCCACATCATCGCGGCTCACTCCGACAGTGTCTTCCCATGTCTTGTTGACGATGCTGTAGCCGTGCGATTTGATATCTTTAACGACACGATCGCCTACCCATTCACGCATGCCGGGCATTTTGCCAAGCCAGCCATAGGTATTAGATTTAGTGGACGAGGGCACCTCAGTCGCAACTTCACGCCACATATGCGCCGCTGTTTTCATCCCATCTTGAAAGTCTGCGCGCCACGTCACCATTAGCGCCTGAATAAGTGCAGAAGTTACTACTGCCATGAATGTCTCCTAGATTGCCTTGGGCAATGGTCTGTTTCTTGATTGAAGGCGAGCTTTACTGCTTTGCCTTGGCGGCGATGTAGTCTTGCTCACTCATGCCGCTAATACGGGCGGCCTCTTTCTCATCTGCCGACAGGGCCGCGATACCTGGTTGCGCTGGTACAGGTGTTGTGCTCGTCTGCGGCGCACTTAACGCCGCTACAGCAGGGCGCTTATCCAGCATCTCTTTAAGTGCCGCTACACCTTGTTGCGCTGAGAACTGTGTGAGGTACTCCACCTCAGCAGCCAGTACCTTGCCTTCGGTTTGCGCTGCATCGATCAAGCTTTTGGCGCTCTTTTTGTCATCGCCCGCCTTAAGCGCGGCGAACTCAGTTACCAAGCTGTTATAGGTTGCAACAGGCACGTATTGACTGAGATCGACATCAGTACCTTGTGCTTTCAGCGCCGCAATATTGGTTTCCAGACCTGCTACTTTCTTAGCTTGAGTGCTTAGATCATTGAGAGCACTCAGCGCAGCTGTGCTCTGCTCCTCGGTTAGTTCGGTCGCTGAGGCATCCAGCTCAATACCGAGCACCGCAAGGAGCTTGCGAAGGGTTTCATTCATGGGTTTATCCTCTGAGGGTTGATTAACTAATGTCGCCGCACGCAGCGCTGCGGTAGCCATGCCATCGACCCCAGGACGATTAACCAGGGCGGCAGAGTGCAGGGCCAATGGCTGGCCTGTGGATTTGTCGTAGGGGAATACAGCGGAGAGATAGCGATACTCGCCAGCACTGATAAAGTCGCGTGCACGCTCATTCCACTTA
>JBMZCU010000482.1:0-1941 GCA_049613705.1 Pseudomonadales bacterium
TAGCATCAAAGGTACAACAAAGCTCGCAGTGATGAGGGTGAGTACAGGGGCAGATAAACGTCTAGAGAAGAACAAACAATCAGTACCGCTTTTAAATGATAATCGTTATCAACAATATAGTGTATGATGGTTAAAAAAGAAATCTTTTGTTGTGCCAATTCACTTGAGAGCTAAACCGTTTTTGCATCACACTGGTTTAATTAAGCCACAATGGCTGTGGTGATCAGTGCAAGTGTTAGCGGTATGCCAAGAGTCGTTATCGTCAGGGTTGCAATAGCAGCCAAAGGTACTGCCGCTTTGGGTCGCAAGATAGTAACTGCAATGTGATGGCAGATTCGCTATCATGCTCAATCCTCACACCAACTGATAATTCTAGTGGTACTACTCTGGCCAAAAAAGACAAAGTAACGGCGAAATTTCTCGAGGGATCGATTCTGTGGCACGTCATTACGTTGACGATTACTTCGGCAATCGGGTTAGTTTCGCTGTTTGCGGTAGATTTAATCGATCTGTATTTCCTCTCTCTGCTGGATAATCAAGCGATAGTGGCAGCCTTAGGGTTTGCTGCGAGTATCATGTTCTTTAACATGAGCTTTTCAATCGGGCTCTCGATCGCGATGTCCGCAACTGTTGCCAAAGCACTCGGCGCCAAACAACAACTTCAAGCCAGGGCGCTGGCGATCAATAACTTTGTGTTCTCTTGTAGTTTTACGGCGCTGATTGCCCTTATTACGTGGTTGTTTCGCTGGGAACTGCTCGGCGTTGTCGGAGCGACAGGGCAATCTAGAGAGTACGCGGATCAGTATTTGGCGATTATCCTTCCGAGCTTGCCGCTGCTGGCGGTGGCGATGTCTGGTGGTTCACTGCTGCGCGCGATGGGATCGCCTAAGCTCTCCATGGTCGCGATGCTGACAGGTTCTGCAGTCAACCTGGCGCTCGACCCTATTTTGATATTTACCGCAGGTCTTGGGCTTGAAGGGGCCGCTTACGCTTCTGTAGTGGCGCGAGCGGCGGTTGCTGGCTGTGCGGCTTATTTCATCTATGCCCGTCACGATTTTTGGTGCAACTTCAGCGTGTCCTGCTTTCGTAAAGATCTCAGTGTGATTTTGAAAATTGCGGTGCCGGCAATGGCGACACAATTCTCCACGCCGTTCGCCAATGCGTATATGACGTACGAAATTGCTAAGTTCGGCGAGGCTTACATGGCGGGTTGGTCGCTGACAGGGCGCATGACCCCGGTAGTATTCGGTGTTATTTTTGCACTCTCTGCAGCTGTCGGTCCTATTTATGCACAGAACTTTGGCGCTCAGAACTTTGCCAGAGTACGGCGCACACTATTTGATAGCTGCCTCTTCGTAACAGCGTATTGTATCGTCGCTTCGCTTATATTCTACTTGGGTATTGAGCCTTTGATTCGCTGGTTTGGTGCCGAGGGAGAAGCTGCGCAGTTCATGCGCTTTGTCGGGGTGTGGATAGGACCTGCATTTGCCTTTTACGGTTTCTTGTTTGTTGCTAATGCCGCGTTTAATAACCTAGGCTATCCTTTTGTTTCAACGGCGTTTAATTTTGCAAAAGCAACCATTGGCACCATTCCTTTTGTACTTGTTGGGGTGTCGTTTTTAGGGGCCGAAGGGGTTTTTGCAGGGCATACCGCCGGTAATATTGTGTTTGGTATTGCCGGGATATCTTGCTGTTTTTATATCATTAACAAGTTGGCGAGAAAGACTGAGCCCGATGCGGCAGCGGCATAAAAAAAGGGAGCGCAAAGCGCTCCCTTTTTTGTTGTTCGATGTATTACTTAGTGCTGTTTAAGTGTAACTAGCTGGATGCACACGGCTAGAACTTGCATCGCCTGGGTAATTTCACTCAATGAAGGCAGTGATGGGGCAATACGAATATTGCGATCTCTAGGGTCTGCCTGGTAGGGGAAGGTGGCCCCTG
>JBMZCU010000483.1:0-1923 GCA_049613705.1 Pseudomonadales bacterium
CCGCATTGATTTCGATGATTTTATGCGCAGCATCGGCCACTAAAATACCTTCGCTGGCATTGTTGAATGCGATGCTCGACAGTTCGAGCCGCTGGCGGTTGTGGCGCTCCTGAGAAATGTCCATCAACAGGCAATTGACCACGTATACATCGTGTTTGACACTGTGATCTATGGTGGCTGAGAGGTAGAACCAGCGTTTTTTTCCGGCTTTGCCTTGCAAACTAATTTCGTGATTGAAGCTCTGGCCTGGGCGCGCTTGTTTTAACTGCTTGACCAGTCGGCGACGAATGGTGCTGCCCAGCTGTGTCCACAGCTGTTGAAATTCTGGTGGTTCACGCTCTGCTAAGTTGAAAATGTGGTTGACGCTCTTAGAGGAGTACGTGATGAGCGGTGTCCGTGTACTTTGCAAGTTAATCTGTAGCAGTGCGACGGGCAGGGATTGGGTGATGTTGTGCAGTTGCGCCTGGGTTTTAACGAGCGAGCTCTTGCTGTCTAAGCTAGTGTAAGCAACCCCTAAAGTGTAAGCCGCAGTTTCCAACAGTTGCGCAATAAATGTACTGGGGTAGCCCTTTTGTCTGTTGAGGATGGAAATAGAGCCAATGGGCTGCGCTTTGGCGCCAAAAATAGGGTAGCTCCAACACGAAGCCAATTGCAGCTGTTGGGCTAAGGCTTGCTCGTCGCGCCAATCTCTGTGTGTGCTGGTGTCATCGACAAATATCGGCTGTGCGTTACTGGCGCACAGTTGCATTGTGCTGCTGCTGATATCTTGTTGCAGTACGGTATCGGGAATCGGGTGGAACGGATCTGGTTCGAGGTGCTTCTCGAAATGCTTGCCCTGCAGTGGTCGCAGCAGTGTGAGAACGCTCGAATCCACGGCGACTTCACGTATATTGTGACATAGAAAATCTATGATTTGATCCAGATCTAAGCCGTCTGCAATCATGGCCAGTAACTGGCGCTGTAACCCTAGAATGTACTTTAACTCGAGCGCAGTGGGTTGCTGCGAGTGGCGTACCTCGCTGTGGTCGTTTTGTGCATCCAATGTCTGGCGGCTCTCTTCATTCATAGCGATATCAATGACCATTGAGTGCGTGGCACAAGCACGCATAACGCGGCGCACTTCACCGCTGCTGCGCACAGCTGTAGCGCGCTAGCAATGTTGATCGCTTGCTCGTGACTAGTCGGTCTCGCACGCTCGAAACAGTGTGTCAAAAGAGGGTCCTTGCAGGTCGGTGTATGTGGATCACAGCGCACAGAGGGCAACAGCGTGTCTCGCTGTGCTAGCGGTGGCGTTAATTCCTTTTGGAATAATAGTTTATCTTTCGTACTAGTCAAATAGTATCTCGCTTGTCAACCGTGTTTGATCAACTGGAATTCGCTTTGTTGTGACGCATTAAGCGCCTATATACGAAAGAAACAACAGCGGGAGGGTAGCTGCGCGCAACCCTCCTTGGTTAACGCTATAGATTAAGTATAGCTGCTATCTGGGAAATGGCAGTTTTTTTGTCGCTAGAGGCGATCGGCTAAACTTGCCGCCTATGACGGGCAGGCGGGGCTTGGCGGAGCTTTTCACTGATTTTAGCCTGCCTTGTGAGCGCGGCTGTATCGCCTTTATGTGCGAAAGTGCTTGGCGCGGGATGCCCTCGGGCACTGGGTTACTGCTATAATGCCAAACAGATTGGAATACTTGAGGAAGCTAGCGACTGTGAAACGCAATTCAATGCAGGCCGTCCCCCCGCTAAAAGGATGTGAGAGGCGATGAAACACCCTGAAATACCGCTGATGATTTTTCCATCACATATTCAGTTACTCGGGGTCGATGCGGCACTGCTGCTATCAATTGTGCAGCAGCGTTTGCAGCTCAGTGGGCGTGCGCACTTGAGTCACTCGCGCGAAAAGTGGCTAAACATTGCGCCGCACTGG
>JBMZCU010000484.1:0-1913 GCA_049613705.1 Pseudomonadales bacterium
TGTTCGCCGCATAGGCTTCAGCGCTATCAACTTCGAGGATGTGATATTTGGAAAACTCTGGTTTCGTTAGAAATTCGCCACAGGCCAATAATTTATTGCCCTCGAGATAGCCCAGCCCCGTCTTGAGGTGCAGTACTTCACTCATGGTGACAGTTGAACCTGTCATCCCGTATTTTTCGAGAATCGCAATCATCTGGCGCGCGCCCTCAGCATTGGTGCGCTCAGACAGACCAATGTAAAAGTGATCATCGACCATCATGATATCGCCCGCCTCGACAGTGCCCGGCGCTTGAATTGCTTCAACAGTGTCGTAAAAGCGCTCGATCACCGGGCGCATCGCCTGCGTCTCTTCAGTGCGCGAGGCCGCTCCGGGGTTGGTGATGATGGCGCAGTGTGGCGTCATCAGCGCAGCATCTTCCACAAAGGTTGAATCTGGAAAGTGCTCGTCTGCTTCCAGTTCAGTAACTTGCAGGCCACAGCTTTTCAACGCCTCGACATAGGCCGCATGCTGGCGCAGCGCATTTTCATAATCGGGCAGTCCAAGCTGCGCTGTAGTGATACCCGAGACAATCGCCCGGCACGGCTTTTTGACAATCGCTTTAGTAAACATAGACATCCTCGCATGCATTTATTGCAGCGATAATGCCCTGTTGCACTCTGCTTTTCCAGTATTATTTTACATGTGTACAATAATATTTAAGCACTTTTAAGCTCGGCCAAGCCTTCAATACCCAACACCGACTGCACGGACTGCAACCCAATATCAGCGAGCTCTCCGTTTTCAAATAGCTCCATCGCCAGGCAGCCTTCAAGCCACAGTCCATCGAGCAGTGCATTGACCATAATGCCGTAGCGCTCGAGTTCTTTATCGCTCACAGGACGTCCAAGCTCGGCAAACAGCGCTTCGACCAAATCTTGGCAACCCATACGAAATTCAAGGTATGACTCATGGTGTATTTTTGCCATAGAGGGGGTCGAGCGTGTCAGGCTGGTAAAAGACGCCCACAACTGGTGGTAGCGGCTGTTCATCACCCCAGGCTGCAGCGATGTCATAATAAAATGATGCAGTTTTTCCAGCGCGCTACCCTGCATGCTGTCTAAGCCGTCGCGCGCACCGCGAAACATATCATCCATGGTCTGGCGATAGGCTGCGCAAATCAGCGCTTCTTTGTCGGCAAAGTAATGCCTCACCAAACCCGGTGTCACACCGGCCTCATCGGCGATACGCCTGATGCTGGCTTCGCCAATCCCCCCGCGCTCAACGCACGCCTGGGTCGCTATAATCAAGTCCTGGCGACGCTTCTCTTCGGACTCTCTACTGTAAGACTTTCTCAATTGATTCATATGCACTGTACAAAACTCTGTTTGCTGCATCCTATCACGCCACTTGGGTTTGTAAATATAGCGCTTGCTTACTGTACACTCGTATAATAATATCCGAATCACATTTCCCTCGACACCCTGTCGAGATCACTTGCCGCACGAGGATTCCATGAAAATAAAAACACTTGCGCTCTGCGCCGCGACACTCTTCTCTCTAGCCACAGGCAGTGCCACCGCACAGAGCGTTAAGATTGGGATAGGCGCAGAGCCCTATCCACCGTTTTCATCTGCCGATGCCGCAGGCAACTGGAAAGGTTGGGAAATAGACATCATCGACGCCATTTGCACCCAGGCCCAGCTCGACTGCGCCATCACACCGGTCGCTTGGGATGCGCTCATTCCGGCACTGAAGGCCGGCAAGGTCGATGTCATTATGGCCTCACTTTCAATCACCAAAGAACGCGCCAAGCAAATCGATTTCAGCGATAAGTACTACTCTACGCCCTCGGTTGTTGTCGGTGATAAAGCGTTGACGATGGATGCGACACCTGCCGCATTAGAAGGCAAAATACTCGGCGTGCAAATGGGCT
>JBMZCU010000485.1:0-1903 GCA_049613705.1 Pseudomonadales bacterium
TAGGTTCGAGTCCTTCTACCCCAGCCATCTTTTCTCTCTGTGATCACACTGAGTGAAAAGTGAAGTGTGGCAATGTAGCTCAGCTGGTTAGAGCATCGCATTCATAATGCGAGGGTCGCAGGTTCGAGTCCCGCCATTGCTACCATGTTTTAAATGTTCTTGGGGTATCGCCAAGTGGTAAGGCAACGGGTTTTGATCCCGTCATTCGTAGGTTCGAGTCCTTCTACCCCAGCCATTTACACGTCAATACACTTCACGCTAATGTTACTGGGGTATCGCCAAGTGGTAAGGCAACGGGTTTTGATCCCGTCATCCGTAGGTTCGAGTCCTTCTACCCCAGCCATTTTCTGATAGCCCCACTCACGCACACCACTTTACCCTGTCTGCATCTAGATACTGTGCTAAGATTATCCGCAAGACCTGTCGAATAATCATGGATGGTAAAAGGGATGATAGAGGGAACACCCGTCTTGGGCTCGCCGAGTAACAGCGGTGCCAAAATCAAATCAAACGTCTACATTCTATTTGTCGAATTCGATCACGCCGAAACTGACGCCGTCATCTCACTGTTGCGCGATATTAAACTGGCACCTCGCGGGCGCATTGCCAATAGCTTAGATGAAACACTCAGTGCCATCAGTGAACGCAGCTGGGACCTGATCCTCTGCAAGCCTCAAACCAGCGCACTAGACCCTCTGCAATTGCCACAGCTGCTAACGAAGTTAGAGCGCGACATCCCTGTACTGCAATTGGTTGAGGAGTTAGAGCCGCAGAGTCAAACTCAGGCAATGCTCAAAGGTATACAGGCGGTTATCAGCCATCAGCAGCGCCAAATATTACAGCTCAGCATCCAGCGCGCGATCTCTCAGCTTGAGCAGCGGCGAAAATTGCGCAGCGTTGAACTACAGCTGTCACAGAGCCAAAAACGCTGCCAAGAATTAACCGATCACGCCGCGATCCCCATCGCCTATATCCACCAGCAAAAGACGCTCTACGTTAACCGCACGTTTATCGCGCTGTTTGGCTATCAACTGACTGATGAGGTGACTGGTCGCAATGCCGAACTCATGGTCGCCACGCAAGAGCGCGCCGGTTTCAATCAACTACTGGATACATTCTCAGAGAGCCGCGACAATCGCCAGGCGTATCAGCTGCTATGTCGGCGTGCTGACGGCAGCCAGTTCACAGCACACATTGAATTGCAGCATCACCACTATCAAGGCTGCAACTGCATTCAACTGAGCGTCGATAACAGTGACCAAATCCTCAGTGAAAACAAATTCAACCAGATAGACCCTATCACCGGGTTGTACAACTTCGCTTACTTTAGCGATGCCCTTGAAAACACTTTGCTGGCGACTCACAGTGGCGGCGCCAAAAGCCACCTGATTTACCTAGAGCTGCGCAACTATCAACAGACACGCAGCGAGCTGGGCAGCGAGGCCAGTCGTACCTTAGCACGAGATGTTGCACAGCATATCGAGCGCCACTTTAATAAGCAGCACCTACAAGCCAGAATCCAAGACAACCTATTTTGTATCTTGTATCAGCAAAGTGACACCGACCAATCTATGCTAGATGCCGAGCAACTGATCGCCCAGGTAAGCGACAGCAGCGGCAGCTACCAAGGTATGCCGTTACACAGCCATATCGCAGTGGCAGTGGTGCCGTTGAGCGATACCGTTAGCAGTGTCGAAGAAGCGCTACAACACGCCGAATACGCCGCGCAGCGCGCAGCTGCACTAGCGCCACACATTTTGCCGCTGGAGCTCTACACACCGACTCACATCGACATCAGTCAAGAGGCGATCGAGCTCATCGCTAAAACGCGCGCAGCTGTCGATCAGGAGCGTTTTAAGCTGCTTTTCCAGCCAGTGGTCCCCCTGGCCTTTAACAGCACTGA
>JBMZCU010000486.1:0-1872 GCA_049613705.1 Pseudomonadales bacterium
TTTAAGTGAGTCACCCCTGCATATCAAACAAACCCAGTAAATACGCGGCCTTGAAGGAAAATTAAAGCTAAAAATCGACTTTTAATCAGGGACTAACGACACTCAATCCCCTTTGTTCAGCCTGCGCTTAGATGGTGCGGGAAAAGAAAATCTACACTGTGTAGTAACGGTGTTAGCGCACTGGCGATACGGCGCTAAACAAGGGGATGGTAGCGGGGAAAGCAGTGCCTCGGTGCGAGGCACTCACGCTTTATAGATCGATATCGTAATCGATAATCAGCGGTGCGAACTCAGAAAAGATCTGCTCTTTGGCGATGGCCACTTGGCTGATGGTGTCTTGCAAGTTGGCTGTTGTCAGTTGGTAATCCAGACGCGCGCCTTCATTGAGGGTGCGCGCACGGTTGTAATCCGGCCACCAAGTGTACTGGCGATCCGCTTTATTGATCTCGCGGAAAGCGTCGATATAGCCCAGCTCGCCGATCACTTCTTCCATCCATGCGCGCTCGCTTGGCAGGAAGCCCGAGATACTCTGGTTGACGTACCAGTTACTGATATCCGGTGTGCGATGCGCAGTATTCAACGTACCACAGAAAATAAAGTCGCGGCGCTTGCGCTGGGTCTTTTTAAAGTGGCCTAGCAAGTGCTCCATAAACTGGTGTTTAACCGCTTGGGCAGCATCGTTCTTAAGCCCTGAGGGCACCAGTAGCGAAGAGATGCTAACGTTTTCAAAGTCCGCCTGAATAAAGCGCCCCTGATAGTCGCAAAGCTCGAACCCCATCCCCGTCATAATCGCCTTGGGAAGGTGGCGCGTATAAATAGCGACGCCACTGTAGTTATCCTCAAAGGCTTCAAAAAAATAGGGGTAGTAACCATCGATATGGAATTTCTGGTCGTCGAGTTGATACTCTCTGGCTCTCAAGTCCTGCAGACAAATCACATCGGCATCCTGCTCGGCGAGCCAAGTAAATAAACCTCTGTCTGTGGCCTGTTCAATACCTTGGGTATTGAATGAGATAACGCGCATATTCTTAATTTCCCGCACAAAGTGCTGTCGCAGCGCTCAAGGTATAACGACCCTGAGTCTGAGTATTCTGATAAAGATGACAATTGTATAACCTAGCGCTATAAAATGAAATTTTCTTAGCTCGAAAAGCCTGAATTTCCGCGGTTCTCAGCCCTTTCCACTCACTGAGTGATTGAACATGCTCCCGCGTCAGCCACACACAGCGCTCACAGCCGCTGATTACTTTATAGCCATTGTCAGCTTAACGGCAGCAGAGCCGAAATACTTAACTGCTCTCAGCACCTACACGCCATCTCAGTATATCGAGGGTGATCGCGGGGACATCGCGTTTTTTAGCCCCTGTACAGCCTGTGCGCTCAAGCTTTCTAGCCACAGGCGATCTGTGTAAAATAGCGCATCTATTTAACGAGGGCCGCCAGATGCAACAATATCAAAGAGACTTTATCCAATTCGCCATCGAGCAAAACGTACTGCGCTTCGGCCAGTTCGAGCTCAAGTCCGGCAGAACAAGCCCTTACTTTTTCAACTCGGGTCTCTTCAACACAGGCCTGGCCCTGGCTAAGCTCGGAGGTTTTTACGCCGCTGCAATTGAAGATGCCAAGATCGACTACGATATCCTGCTCGGCCCTGCCTACAAAGGCATTCCGCTGGCCACAGCTACCGCCGTCGCTCTAGCGAATGACTTCAACCGCGACGTACCTTACGTGTTCAATCGCAAAGAGGCCAAAGATCACGGCGAGGGCGGCAGCCTAGTCGGCGCACCTCTCGAGGGCCGCGTCACCATCATAGACGACGTGATCACTGCGGGCACTGCAATTCGCGAAGTCATGAGTATTATCGAGCAGGCC
>JBMZCU010000487.1:0-1871 GCA_049613705.1 Pseudomonadales bacterium
GTGCCCATTAAACGGTGCACTAATACAGCAATTTCGGCCTGCTTTCTTGGCCCTGTAAAGCGCGTGATCCGCTTTCTTGTAAAGGCTCTCCACATCATCGCGCTCGCACTGGGCGATCCCTGCACTGACCGTTACATACGAAGAAATTTTGGACCCCGGATGCATGATGGCCTGCGTGTTTAGCTCAGCCTGCACCCGGGCTATGAATGTAGCGGCCTGCTTGAGTGATGAGCCGGTGAGAATAAAGGCAAACTCTTCGCCGCCTATGCGGGCTACACTGTCGACAGCTCGCTGACAGTGCTTCTCAAACAAGGTTGCCACTTTTTGTAAACACTTATCCCCTTCAGGGTGCCCCAGCATATCATTGTATTGTTTGAAGAAATCTATATCTAATATCACCAATGTCATGGGTGTTTCCAACCGCATGCTGGCATTTATTGCATAGCCTAAGTCCTCGTTAAACTGCAGGCGATTACCAATATTCGTCAACGCATCAGTGCGCGCACTTTTACGCAGCTGATCCACCAGCGCAAGGTTCTCCTGATAGCTGCGCTGTGCACGATGAAACAACTGCCCTACTGTGGCATAAAAAATAACGACAAAAAGTGGAAACTTCACCAAGCTGAGAACATGATCCAACAGACTTACGTTTACACTGCTGTACTCAATATACGCGTAGCTAGCGATCACCCAGGGCAGCGTGATAACGACCAGACTTGTTCTGGGATACCACGCGAGGAAAATGATAAAAAACGCAATAAGAAGTAAGCGCTTAGCGGCCTCTACTTCATGCCACACCTCATTAACCACCATGGCAAGTAAACACCAGGCAAAAGTCAATAACAGCGCGCTTAAATAAAGTAGGTGCGTGTTAGCTACACGGAATCTAGCGAGCAGAAGCAAGCCTACGGCAAGCAGATACACTAGCCCAGATATTGCAATTAACAGATGGTTTTGCTCACTGAAAATACCGAGTTCGGTAATCAGGTAAAAAACGACAACCAATTGAATAACCAGCGCGGAAAGCGCGACCATCACACTGCCGCGTATCAAGAGCGAACGGTTAAATGCTTCAAGCTGCTCGCCACGACTGTTCAAACCAAGTGTTGCCATATTTGCATTCCCCTCTGATGGTACTGATATTTTTTAACACATTCAGGGAAGTGGTAACAGTGGCTTACAACTCAGGGCAATGAGAGTACGCCAAAGGCAAGCGAGCACGCAGAGATTCACTCACAGTCATCATCGCTATAATCGTATTGCCCTACGGGGGTCTGCATTCTGATTAGGGCCTGTGCAACCATCGGAAAGCGATTGTTTTGATAACACTGTTGCTCAAAAGGTGTGGTCTTCGGTACTTCCCAACCCTCGATAGGATCAGGGTCTGCCTCGTGATACTCGGTCAACATCAGCCGTTTGATCGCAGTCGACACAATAGGGACTATCATTTTAGGGCAATAGGTGACTGATATTTTTAGCAAATTCGCATCCTGTACACTCATTCCATCTACTGGAGTAGCATCGCGAAACAGCAAGTGATCGTTGACAATACTCTTACTGGTACCCGGTGCAAGCGTATTGGTTTGAAAGTGTTTAGAGTCCGCTGGCGGGTTGACGCGACGAATACAGGCAACGCGTACCGGCTGCCCCTCACGCTTAACCAATTCATTGAAAGCCCCTTGTTCGGCTAAAAATGCCTCTTGTTGCGCCACTAAGGTGTCATAGGCATTTCCCTCATCGGGGACAGGCTCGAGTGCCGCCAATTTTTGGGCTAGCGCCAGCTTCATCGCCTCAGGATGGCTGTAATTAACGGCACCGATACGCGCCGCTTCATAGGCAGCGTAGTTAAGGACTGTCTTGGCGTTGTAGAG
>JBMZCU010000488.1:0-1772 GCA_049613705.1 Pseudomonadales bacterium
TGCACCGCGGTTTTGATACCGGCGCTGTCGATTACATTTGCAAGCCGATAGATCCTGTCTTGATCTGCTCTAAAGTGTCGGTTTTCTTGGAGCTGGAGGCAAGTAAACGCAAGCTCGAGAAGGCATTACTCAATACCCGTGAGCTGGAAAATACCAAGCAAGCTATCCTCAATCACTCCGTTGAGAGTATCGTCAGTATCGATGAGAACGGGCGCATCGAATTTGCCAATCCAGCGGCATTTTCACTGTTAGGCTATAACAATCACGAGTTGATTGGGGCGCACGTCTTTTCGCTGTTAGCACCAGATCTCAGCTCGCTGCACCAGTGGGATAGCAGTAACTACTGTAAGTCGATTCAAAATTTATCACTGATCCGCGAACAGAATATTCGCCTTTATCGCCAGGATGGCAAGTCGCTGAATATTGATCTGTCTTTCGGACCCTATCAAGCGCACAACGGGCGCGGTGGGGTGTTTATTTTTCAGGATATATCAGAGCGCCAAAAGTCTGAGGAATCATTACTGTTTTTAGCCACCCACGATCCATTGACGCACTTGCCAAACCGCGTGATGTTTCGCGAGACAGTGATCAACAGCATCAGCCGAGCTAAACGTTACAAGCACAACTTGCATTTGATGTTTATCGATCTGGATCACTTTAAGCGGGTCAACGATGAATTGGGGCATGGTGCGGGCGATAGTTTACTCAAGGAAGTGGCGCGGCGGCTCAAAAGTGTCGGCCGGGATGTGGATGTGTTCGCACGCTTAGGCGGCGACGAGTTTGCGGTGATTTTTGAAGATGAAAACAACAGTTTTGACACCCAGATAGTGGCGGATAAGTTGCTCAATGTACTCAAGCAGCCTTTTCACTTCGATGGGCATGAAATGCATATCTCAGCCAGTATTGGTGTGGTGCAGTATCCCGAGTACGGAGAGAGCGCAGATGATCTCATCAAGGCTGCCGATACGGCGATGTACCAAGCTAAACAGGCAGGGCGCAACAGTTACGCTTGCTTTGATCGCGCTCAGCTAGATAGCCAGCAGCAGCGCTCTGAACTTAAAAAAGAGTTTCGCGAGGCGGTTGCGCAGCATCAAATACAGTGTTTTTACCAGCCCATATTAGACGCCAATGGGGAGCTGTTCTCTATTGAAGTACTGGTGCGTTGGCAGCATCCACGCCTTGGGTTGTTAGAGCCCAAAAGTTTTATGCCGCTGGCAGAAGACACCGGGTTGGTGGTTGAGCTTGGCTACCAAGTGCTGACTCAGGCCTTTGATGTGTTGACGCGCTGGCAAGAGGCGCAACTGTGCAGTGAAAAAGTGAAGTTGAGTTTTAATATTTCCAGTAAACAGTTTTATCGCAAAGTGATCATCGCCGATATTCTGCGTTTTAAAAATGAGACCTCATTCGACCTCAAACGCGTCATCTTTGAGATGACAGAGACCACGCTGTTGGAGGATACCAGCAATGTGGCCAGTATTTTTAACGAGCTTAAAACGCTGGGTATAGAGCTGTGCGTGGATGGGTACGGTTCAGGTTATAGCTCTTTAAAGCTGCTGGCCAATCTACCGCTGGATTACATCAAAATCGATAAGAGCTTTATTCAGCAGATTAAGCTCAACCCCAAGCACGACTCGATTGTGCGCGCGACCGTGATGTTTGCGCACGCCGTGGATATGAAAGTTATCGCCGTGGGGGTGGAATCTAAAGCGACCTATAATTATCTGGCTGAGCACGGGGTGGATTATGTGCAGGGCTATCTCTTTGCAGAACCT
>JBMZCU010000489.1:0-1759 GCA_049613705.1 Pseudomonadales bacterium
TCACTGTGACAAAAGTATCCAGAATATACTTCCACGGCTCTTTATCACTCAGCTGCGCATCGAGCGCTTTTATCTGCGACCACTGATTGTAAAACCAGCAGTGCAGTGAAGAAGCTTCGAACTGAGCGTGACGTATATATTCACACGCCTGCTGCAGGTCGTGCAGTGCCACCTGCGCATCAGCAGCACCCTGCACGGCTATCTGCAGCTGTTCTATCACCGCCTGCAGCTTAGGCAAGCTGGCCTGCCAGTCATCATAATGCCGCGCCAATTCGCGCTGCTGCTTTTCACTCAGCCCAAGGTTTTGCACCGCTTCCATAGAATGGTTAGGTGCTAAGTTCAAATAGAGCGTGCTGCGATCATCCTCACGCATCTGCCATAGCTGTAGCTCGTCTTCGAGATTCGAATGAGCCACACACTGCCCGAGGTGGCGTAGCCGCGCTAAAGAAGGGACATACATGGTCCCTGCCAATACTTTGAGCGGCGTAAAATTTGATCTCCGAGTATCCAAGGGATACTGAGGTACAGACACAGAATCCAAACCTGTTCGGCAAGGGCTTAGCACTACGCAAGCGGGCACATACGCCGAAATTCGTTTTAACCACTGCCGGTATTCACGCACAACCTCATCACTGGCGGAGTATTTACCTAAGTCGCTAATCACGATAACGGTGCTAAAACTCTCCAACTCGCGCTCGGAAATGGGCCTTTTTGTAAGGTACTGTGACAGTGTCAGCGCATCACAATCTATTATGGCGGTGGTCAAGGCAAAGGCTCCTGTTTGCAGGAGTAAATTTTGACGCATATCGAGTTGGTCAGCCCACAGTGGCGCCAAGTGTAAAGAGCGATCAAGCACGAGCAGTGTCTCTGCAAGCTGCTTGCGTACCTGCTTAGGCACCCGAGTTACAGGTCTAGCTCTACTGAAGTGGTGCAACACTTGTTCGACATCGATAGCTCTTGTCCGGTGAACCGGGGTACATTGATCCCATAAATGCTGTAACTTCCCTTCTTTTAGCAACGGTTGCTTTGTTGGCGGTGCCTGTTTTGCAGCCGTTTCAAACACGGGTACTTTATCACTGCTACTAGTTTGAGCTATATTGCGCCAATTGCGTATATAGGCGTAGTGCATTTCAGGCAGTGACGTAATTTCATCCAGTGGTAACTCTAAATCCTGAGTTTTATTAATAGCGTCAAGAGACTGTATCAGCTCTGGTGTTCCCAGAGGCATCTCTTCCTTTGCCTCTTGCAGTACTAATGCATAGCCCAACAGCCCCGCCATTTCGTTCTGCAGCGCCGCAGGAGTTTGCATTAGGACGCGATAAAGATCTCCCCGTGTCGCCAAAATCCCCCCTAGGTGCTAGCCCGCTTTAGAAAATAAGGTGCCAACAGCTGCAAGCTCTTACGCTGCATCTCTGATTCCTGACTGTGGGCTTCGACCGCTCTCAACAGGTCGACATACTCTGCCAGCCCTGTCTGCACTGTACTGCCCTGGGTCTCAGCTCTGTCGTAGATAATAATTTCAGCCGCTTGAGTTAACAGCTCACCTGGAAGCTCGGGAAAATGTGCCTTGCCAATAGAGATGAAGTAATCCTGCACGTCCTTATCTGGAAGCTTTAAGTCCAGCATGATACAGCGACGTAAAAAGGCGCTGGGCAACTCTCGTTGACTGTTGCTGGTGATAATAATCAAGGGGCTGCGCACACCACCGATTGGCTCTGCCAAATAGGGTACACCAAAAGCACCGTTGGCCAACACCTCG
>JBMZCU010000490.1:0-1753 GCA_049613705.1 Pseudomonadales bacterium
CGCCTGATCAAAAAACAGCTCGTTCTCGGGCATAGCATACACAGTAGATAGTTTTATTGATTTGAGTGTAACACGAGTTTGATGTGTGTCTCGGCAAGGGCTGTGTAGCAGCTGATGAAGGGCTTTGCTTTAAAGAGAGAAGCGCTGAGCGCATTTTAATCTCCGGCCTCTACCATAGTTTTGATCTTTGCCGCTTTCTCAAAGTGATCGAGCTGGTGGGTTTGAATCCACCAAGTGGCCGCTTCCATGAGAACACTTGGATTATCGTTTTTGTTTTTGAAGAAAGCGTAAAATGAAAGGCCGACGTCAGCTCCTTTCTTTTGCATTTTCTGATCGCATACTTCGATGATTTTCTGTCTGAGTTCGGCGTTCAATGTGTCATCCTTTACGTTCTTGAGTAGCTCATGGTACTTAGGCTGCAGTGTAATTTATGCTGCAGCAGAAGGCATCTTTTAGTGGGTAAGGTATTCACGCAACGCGTGAGCGGAATATGCTTGCTAGCTGCGCAGTTAAGCTCAGTTGCGGAGAGCCTTATGGAGAAGCGCCTGTGTGAAGTGAGTTTCAAACAGGCGCCTAAGGCTTAGTGCGAGAGTACAGAAATGAGCGCTAGCGCTGGAAGGGATAAACCGATCCCAGCTGTAATATCTGGGTCAGCTCATCCAGCGCGGTGCGCGATTCAACCAGCAGTTGCGGGTCGGCTAGATCAGCTTCTGTGAGACTGTCGCGGTAGTGGCTTTCTACCCAGCTGTTTAAGCGCGCAAAGAGTTGCTCGTTCATCAGTGTCGCCTGGTTGGCAGCCGCTAGTTCGCGCTCGTTGAGTACGACGCGCAAGCGCAGGCATGCTGGGCCTCCGCCGTTGGACATACTTTGCTTGAGACCGAAAATGATCGTTTTGTCAATTGGGCTGTCACCGGCCACCAGAGATTCTAAATACTGCCGAACCGCTGGGTTGTTCTGACACTCCTGTGGAATGACCAGCGCAGTTTCGCCACTTGGCAAGTTGAGCAACTGGCTGTTGAAGAGGTAGCTGCCGACGGCGTCGGCGACACTCACCTGATTACTCGGTGCCTCGACGATGTGGAACTCACCGCCCATGGCATCGCGCAGTTGTTGCTTGACCTGCGCTTGATTGAGAAACGCTTCCTCGTGGCAGAACAACACGTTGGCATTACCCACCGCAATGACATCGTTGTGGAATACGCCTGCATCGATGACAGCGGGGTTCTGTTGTGCATAGACCACGTGGCTGTCTGATAACTGGTGTAGACGCGCTACCGCCTGTGATGCCTCTAAGGTGTGGCGAGCAGGGTACTTGCTGGGCGCGGGTTGGGTGCCGTCGAAGGCATGTTTGCCGTAGACGAAAAATTCGACCCCGCGCTCACCGTACTGATGAGCAAAACGGGTGTGGTTCGCTGCACCCTCATCGCCGAAGTGATCAACGCTTGGCAGTGCGCTGTGGTGACTGAAGTGGCGCTCGTCGTTGAAGGTGGCTCGCAAGATGCGCCCGGTCACTTCGTGCTCGATAGAGCGGTGGAATTTGTTGCTCAGGTTGGCTGGGGTAAAGTGGACTTTACCATCGGCGGTGTCCGCACTTGGCGAGATGGTCGCCGCATTGGCAGTCCACATGCTGGAGGCGCTGCAGCAGGCGGCCAGTACGCGCGGCGCCTGCTTTTGCGCCTGCTCGAGCACTTGTGCGTCGCTGCCGCTAAAGCCCAGTGCGCGCAAGGTATTGATATCCGGGCGCTCCTGCGGC
>JBMZCU010000491.1:0-1673 GCA_049613705.1 Pseudomonadales bacterium
CAGATGTCTAAGCAGCTCTCTGCTGTGATGCAGCACGATGAATTCCGTCGCCTGGAAGGCTCTTGGCGCGGTCTCAACAAGCTGGTTAAAGAGAGCGAGTTGGGCTCTAGCTTGAAAATTCGCCTAGTGGATTTCAACAAAGAAGAGCTGATTGAGCAATTTGAAGATGCGCCTGCGGTCGATCGCAGCCCGCTGTTCGACGCGCTCTATCAAAAAGAGTTTGGCACCGCAGGTGGTGAGCCTTACGGCTTGCTAATCGGCGATTACACCTTCTCACACCAGGATGAAGACGTAGCGTTGCTGCGCTATATGGGTGAGACGGCAGCAGCGAGTCACGCGCCCTTTATCGCAGCGGCAAACCCTGAAATGTTCGAGTACAACAGCTTTGACACTTTCAATGAAGGCAAGCCAGTTGCA
Source organism: Pseudomonadales bacterium (assembly GCA_049613705.1). Classification (GTDB taxonomy): domain Bacteria; phylum Pseudomonadota; class Gammaproteobacteria; order Pseudomonadales; family Balneatricaceae; genus Rs1. The sequence continues at coordinate 418 of JBMZCU010000491.1, forward strand.
GCGGGCTTCGATTCACCGGCTTACGCCGCGTGGAACTCGTTCCGCGAGAGTGACGATGCACGCTATGTCTCGCTGACACTGCCGCAGACACTTGCACGCCTACCATACGGCGCCAAAGGTCTAGGCACTAAAGCGTTTGAATACGAAGAGCTAGCCCTCGATGCTGAGGGCAACCCGCGTCCGGCAAACAACGATCAGCTGGTGTGGTCAAATGCGGCCTTTGAAATGGGACTGAAAATGACACAGGCATACACAGCTTCAGGCTGGTGTACGTCTATTCGCGGCATGGACAATGGCGGCAAGGTGGAAAACCTGCCTAACTTGACCTACAAATCTGATGCCGGTGATATCCAGCAACAGTGCCCGACTGAAGTCAACCTCACCGATGAGCGTGAGAAAGAGTTGAGCGATCTGGGCTTCCTGCCTCTGGTGCACTATAAAAACAGCAACTACGCTGTGTTTATCGGCGGCCAGACCACACAGAAGCCAAAGACCTACACAGATCCGGATGCGACGGGTAACGCGGCGATTTCTGCGCGTCTGCCTTACGTCATGGCGAGTAGCCGCATTGCGCACTTCCTGAAAGTGATGGGGCGTGACATGCTCGGTTCCAATATGGAAGCGAGTGACGTCAAGCGCAGCTTGCAGACGTGGATCGATCAGTACACCAACTCTGGTGCGATGGGTAATGAAGAGCGCTCTAAGACGCCGCTGTGCGAATCTCGTATTGAGGTCGTCGAGCAGCCTGGTCGTCCAGGTGCTTACTCTGCTGTCGCACACTTGCGCCCGTGGTTGCAGCTTGAAGAGCTGACAACGTCCGTGCGTATGGTGACGAAAATTCCAGGTTGATAACCTGTGAAACAGGGCGCCATGGGGCGCCCTTTTTTTCCCGCTGTGTTTTTCGCAGCAGCCTATTTATTACTCTCCCGGAAACGCGCGATGTTTGCAGCACAGTGGCAGCGACAATTTAACGCCCTAGACAGCCAGGCAGAAGATTTCCTGCCGCGCGCGCTGTCGCTGCTGGCCGAGCTCGAGCCGGACGCTGTAGACAGTGCTCATCAGCTGCGCAGTGTACTGCTAAGGTTGATTGCAGCGATTGACAGTGCGCTGTCACGCCAGCTCAGTGCGGTGCTCAGTGCGCCGGCGTTTCGCCAGTTGGAGGGGCTGTGGCGCAATTTGCACAGCACGGTGGCGCTGCCGCGCAGCGCGGCCAAAGTAAAAGTCAAACTGCTGGATGTAACCTGGGAGGAGATCGC
>JBMZCU010000492.1:0-1646 GCA_049613705.1 Pseudomonadales bacterium
ACTTTTTACAAGCTGCCGGCCAATGGTGCCCAAGTACAGCTGTTTACCCATTTCGTGGTGCGTGAAGATGCGCAGTTGTTATTTGGCTTTTACGACCGCCAAGAGCGTAGTTTATTTCGCATTCTCATCAAAGCTAACGGCGTCGGACCCAAGCTGGCACTGGCCATTTTATCGGGGATGACTACGACGGAGTTTGCCGCGTGCATTTCACGTGAGGATGCGACGACCCTGACGAAGATACCAGGGGTGGGCAAAAAAACGGCCGAGCGTTTAGTTGTGGAACTAAAAGACAAGCTCAAGGTACTGAGACTCGAGGAGCCTGCAGATTTCGAGTTAAGCGGTGGTGAGTTGCCCGGGCAGCAGGAAGATAACAAGCATTTGATTGAAGATGCGGAAAGTGCGCTCTTAGCACTGGGCTATAAGCCTGCGCAAGCCAGTAAAGCGGTCAGCGGCGCAGTGAAACAAGTTTCCAAGGTGAGTTCAAGCGAGGAACTGATACGCTTAGCGCTCAAATCTATGGTCGGATAAACGAGGTTTATCAATATGATAGAGAAAAAGCTTAAAGGTAGTTGTGATTGTGGTGGCGTGCAGTTTGAAGTTACCGGCCTGCGCGAGGGAATAACGGTTTGCCACTGCAGTCAATGCCGTCGTCTCAGCGGTCATCAGTGGGCGGCGACGCATGCAGCTTACAGTGATGTCAATTTTACACAACAATCTGGGCTCAAGTGGTATCGCTCATCTGACTGGGCGAGTCGCGGTTTTTGCGGCGAATGCGGTGCGAGTCTGTTCTATCGTATGAACGATGAAGCGGGGGTTGGCATTGCACCGGGGTGCCTGGAAGCGCATCCGGCACTCTACGTTGAGAAACATATTTTTGTTAAAGACAAGGCAGATTATTACCATATCGGCGATAATGCACCGCAAATCTCCGATTACTAAGTTTGACGTAGCCATCTTAGACGTAACCATCGCCTGACAGTGAAGTAGACACATGATAGAAGCCGATCGATTTATCTCTCCCATCTCTCAACCGAGCAAGGTTGAAGAGGTTCAAGACCGGGCGATACGTCCGCACACCCTGGCCGATTATCGCGGACAGCCCGTGGTGCGCGAGCAGATGGAAATCTTTATTGAAGCGGCGCGCTCGCGCGAGGAGGCGCTGGATCACACTTTGATTTTCGGACCGCCAGGTCTTGGTAAAACTACCTTGGCCAACATTATCGCCAGCGAAATGGGCTCTCAGATCAAGACGACCTCTGGGCCTATTTTAGAGCGCGCGGGTGACCTTGCAGCACTCTTGACCAACCTAGAGCCGGGTGACGTGCTCTTTATCGATGAAATTCACCGTCTCAGTCCCAATGTCGAGGAAGTACTCTATCCTGCGATGGAGGATTATCAGCTGGATATCATGATTGGAGAGGGCCCCGCAGCGCGTTCAATCAAGTTAGATCTACCCCCTTTTACGCTGGTGGGCGCTACGACAAGAGCCGGTTCATTGACCTCACCACTGCGTGATCGCTTTGGCATAGTACAGCGCCTGGAGTATTACAGTATTGAGGACTTAACCCATATCGTGATGCGCTCAGCTAAGCTGTCTGACACCGAGATTGACGAGCAGGGCGCGCGCGAGGTTGCCAAGCGAAGCC
>JBMZCU010000493.1:0-1579 GCA_049613705.1 Pseudomonadales bacterium
AGTGACTTTCAGGCCTCCACCGCCGAACTTGAGATTCGCTACGGCAGCGGCCAGTGGGAAGGGTTTCAGTGTGAGCGCCTAATCAAGCCAGAGCTGCGACTCTACTGCAGTTTGGAAAGCGCCAAAAAACTGCGCCGCCCGGCCGATGTGGTGCACTTTGACCTACTCGATGTCTTCGGCACACCCAAGGGCTGGCGCGAGTGGTGTGAGCAACACAACACTGCGCTAACCGCGGCCAACGCCGTGCAGTACATGGACAGCCACGCCACCGCGGCCACGATGGCAGCCAATGGCATGGGGCTGTGCCTGCTCTACGATGCGCTCGCGGCTGAGGGGGTGCTGGCACAGCAGTTGATCTCCCCTTTTAGTGAGGCATTGGAGACCCAGGGAAGCTACTATCTCTGCTATCCCAGTGGTAAAGTGCTGAGCACAGGAGCACGCTGTTTCGCCGATTGGCTGTTGGAGGAATCGGACAGAGACTAGGACCTGTGCTGAATAAAAAGAGATGAGTGAGTCATATATCTGTGTACTCTTCACCGAGTCGTAAAGTGCTCAGCACAGGGGCGCGCTGCTTTGCCAATTGGTTATTTGAAGAATGCGACAGAGACTAGGACCACTGTCAAAGTAGATAGCTAAGAGTAAGCGACTCATCTATGTGCTCACCACCAAACTAAAAGTATTGAGCACAAGGGACTAGCTCTAAGAGACAAAAACACAGGGAGATAAGTGTGAGAGATATACCGCAACAAGAGAGAAGCCAGCGCAAGAAGAATGGGCTGCGCATTTGTGCCCTGACAGCTGTCCTGAGTATTGTGGCTATGCTGTTGAGTCCTGTGATCACTCAAGATCCGAGCTATCACAATTTCGCCGATCGGCGCGCGATGCTGGGTGTCGACAATGCACTAAACGTGCTCTCCAACCTCCCCTTTTTGCTTGTTGCGCTGCACGGCTATTACCTGCTGCAGCGCAGAGCGCTCGAGGTCAACGTCAAGAGCCGCAGCGCCTACCGTATCTTCTATGTAAGCATCGGCCAGGTCAGCTTTGGCTCGGGCTACTATCACCTCGCCCCGACAGATCAAACGCTGATTTGGGACCGCCTGCCTATGACACTGGCCTTTATGGCACTGGTGAGCATAGTGATTGGCGAGTTTATCGATAAATTAATCGCACAACTGCTCCTAATCCCTCTTTTGATCCTAGGATTAAGCTCCGTGGTTTACTGGGCCTACAGCGGCGACCTGCGTTTCTACGCATTAATCCAGTTCTACCCTATGCTCGCCATCGTGACACTTTTGATCACCTTTGGCGCAACAAGGCGCACCGCCCACTACTGGTGGTTGCTCAGCGCCTATATTGCCGCCAAACTGTTTGAGCACTTCGACCTTGAGATCGAGCAGTTGCTCGGTGCGATCAGCGGCCACCCGCTAAAACACCTCGCGGCAGCCATTGGGGTCTACCACTTTACCAAGGGCAAGATAAAGTGCTGAAAAAGTAGCCGAACCGCCGCTAGACGTCACGCTGCAGCTGATCTATTAACCTGCCGATGAAATAGTTTCCCTAACTATTCCATCGTCGCCCA
>JBMZCU010000494.1:0-1567 GCA_049613705.1 Pseudomonadales bacterium
GAAGTATGGAAGTATGGAAGTATGGAAGTATGGAAGTATGGAAGTATGGAAGTATTGGTATAGGTATAGAGGAAACGCATGCATTGAAAGGCAGTTTAATGGCAAACACGGGCATATCTGTGTAGGTGAGCTGTGAGTACTGGTACTCGTTTAGGGCAAGCCGGATTGATGGGTGTATAGAGATTTAAAAGGGTAAAGCTGCAAAAGCACACAGAGCTTTGTATCGGGGTGGGTGCTATGGCCCGTAATCGCGCGAATACATGGCTCATGGCTGGCTCATGGCTGGCTTATAGTTGGTTTATGTCGTTGGTTTATATAGCTGGCTAGTAAAAACTGCTTATTATATCGCCAGATCAAGGCTTGATAAGGATAAGCAAATACTTGTGCGTTGGCCTAAAATAGAGGGGCATCTTGTGCAGTAAAGGTGTAACTGTCTAGTGTAGGGAGGGGCAATAGCGTGTTGTAAGGGATGCCACCCTTTGGCTGCGCAGTACAGTCAAAGGGTGTGTTGCAAGAGCACGCGCTGTGGCGGTGCTCTTACATCTCTAACCTGAGCTTACAGGCGTACCGCAGGGATAGCCGCTACACTCAAGTCTTCACTCGGCGGAGTGAAGGTTGTCAAGTCGATACCGTCAACGGCGTCTTTGTACTCGGCCAATGTCGGGAAGCGACCTAGCACACAAGACAGTACAACCATCGGGGTAGAGCCTAGCAGAGATTCACCTTTCTTCTCGCTAGAATCTTCTACAACACGCCCCTGGAACAGGCGGGTAGAGGTGGCTAAGACAGTATCACCGGCTTCGGCTTTTTCCTGGTTACCCATACAGAGGTTACATCCAGGGCGTTCCAAATACATGATGTTCTCGTATTTAGTACGCGCTTCCTGCTTGGGGTTCTCATCGGAGAATTGGAAGCCTGCGTACTTCTCAAGTACTTCCCAATCGCCTTCTGCTTTAAGCTCATCGACAATGTTGTAGGTTGGTGGCGCTACAACTAAAGGTGCTTTAAAGCTGATAGGGCCGTTTTTCTCTAGGTTGCGCAGCATAGCGGCAATGATTTGCATGTCGCCTTTGTGAACCATACAAGAACCTACGAAGCCTAAATCAACGCTGCGGCCATCGTAGTAGGATGTCGGACGAATTACATCGTGCGTGTAGCGCTTAGAAACGTCGTCGTTGTTGACATCAGGGTCAGCAATCATCGGCTCTTCGATAGCGTCTAGGTCAACAACCAGCTCGGCGTAGTACTGGGCGTTATCATCAGGCGCTAGCGCAGGGGCTTCGCCAGATTTTACTTCAGCAATACGCTTGTCAGCCAAATCGATCAGACCTTGAAGCATAGCAGCCCCGTTATCCATACCTTTGTCGATCATGATTTGGATGCGGCTTTTCGCGATTTCCAAGCTTTCGATCAAAGTATCGTCTTCGGAAATACAGATCGACGCCTTGGCTTTCATCTCAGCCGTCCAGTCGGTGAAAGTAAATGCTTGGTCCGCAAGAAGCGTACCGATGTGCACCTCAATGATACGGCCCTGGAACACGTTGTCACCAAATTGGTCGAGCATCTG
>JBMZCU010000495.1:0-1554 GCA_049613705.1 Pseudomonadales bacterium
CGGGTCAACCCGACCTCGCTCAGTGCGGCGCGGGGCCGGGCAATGCGGGCGACATGGCATATGTATCGCCGTCATCTGGGTCTGCCGAGCTGGCGGGCGGCGGCAGCGCCCCCGAGTACGCTATGCCGATCGACGGGCGCAGCTTACTGCCGCACTTGAACGGCCAAGTCGGCCACGACGAGGTGATCGGCGAGTACATGGGCGAGGGCGTGATTGCACCGCTCTTTATGATTCGCCGCGGCGACTACAAGTACATCTGCTCACAGCCCGATCCCGATCAGCTGTTCAATTTAAAAAATGACCCGCAAGAGCGCTGCAACTTAGCAGAGCAGGCAGCGTTTTCCGATGTGCTGCAAAACTTTCGCGAGGAAGCCGCCGCGCGCTGGGACAGCGATCAGATCAGCCGCGATGTGATTATCAGCCAGCGCAGACGCCGCATGATTGCCCAAGCGCACAAAAACGGCATCGAGCCTAAATGGGACCACCAACCGATCTTCGATGCGAGCACTATGTACATGCGCAACAACATAGATCTCGACGACTTAGAAGCCAAGGCGCGCTTTCCCAGGGTGCGCTAAAGCAAGCCGGACAAGCCCAGAACGCTAGCTCGCCAGGGCTTGTTCGCACGCTATCAAACTTTTCAAATCCCCCCACGCGCGGCAATTCGCCGCGCACTCACACGAGGAAGCAGTATGAAAAAAATAACAGTGGCCGCAGGCCTTTGCTCACTTCTCAGTATCAGCAGCGCAGCGGCGGCCTCCAGCGCCTGCCAAACAGTGCGCTTTACCGATCCCGGCTGGACGGATATCAACGCCACCAACGCGCTGGCGAGCAATGTGTTGCAAGCGCTGGGCTATAAAACCCAGATCAGTACGCTGGCCGTCCCTATCGGCTTCGAGGGATTGAAAAACAGTGAGATAGACGTCTTTCTCGGCAACTGGATGCCAGCGCAGCAGATGTTTATCGACAAGTACGTGCCCAGTGGCGATATCGAGGTTATCAGAACCAACCTCACCGGCGCCAAGTTCACCCTGGCCGTGCCCAAATACGTCTACGATACCGGCATCCACGACTTCAGCGACCTGTTAAAGAGCGAGGGCGAGTTCCGCAAGCGCATCTACGGCATTGAAGCCGGCGCCCCGGCCAACCAGCTGCTGCAAAAGATGATAGACAGCGGCGACTTCGGGCTCAAAAAGTGGCGTTTGGTGGAATCCGGTGAGCAGGGGGTGCTCAGCCAGGTCAAGCGCAGTGTGAAGCGCGGGGAACACATCGTCTTCCTGGCCTGGGAGCCGCACCCGATGAACACCACTTTCGAGCTGTCTTACTTGAGCGGCGGCGACAAGTACTTCGGCCCCGACTTCGGCGGTGCCAGTATTCAGACGCTGACCCGTCGTGGCTACAGCGCGCAGTGCCCCAATGTGGGTAAGCTGCTGTCCAACCTAGAGTTCAACCTCACAATGGAGAACCAAGTGATGGGACTGATCCTGGACGAGGGCATGAAGCCCGCCGCCGCGGCAAAGCAGTGGCTCAAGGCGAACCCTGCAGTTGCGACCC
>JBMZCU010000496.1:0-1328 GCA_049613705.1 Pseudomonadales bacterium
CTTCAGCTTATTCATTTCATTGAGCGTCTTATCCAAAGCTTCTTTAGGCATTCCAGCCTTATGAATCTTATTGGTCAGCTCTTCATTCTCATTCGGTGCATCATCCAAATCGCCCAGTTCTTTTTGAATAGCCTTCATCTGCTCATTCAAATAGTACTCGCGCTGACTTTTCTCCATCTGCTTTTTAACGCGGCCACGAATGCGTTTTTCTACCTCGACGAGGTCTATTTCAACCTCCATCAGAGACATCAAGTGCTCTAGGCGCTTGCGATCATCAAGCATCTCTAGCACTTGCTGCTTTTCACTGAGCTTGAGTGACATATGCGCGGCAATTGTATCTGCCAGACGCCCAACCTCGTCAATATTTTGCAACGAAGTCAATACTTCAGAGGGTATCTTTTTATTGATCTGTACAAAGCGCTCGAACTGCTCTATTGCACTGCGCTTGTATACTTCCGCCTCGGCAGGTTCAAACGCGGCCACATCTAGCATATCAACCCGCGCACTGAAGAAAGACTCGCCTTCTTCAATGTGCTTCACTTGTGCGCGAAAATCCCCTTCAACGAGCACTTTCACAGTCCCATCAGGGAGCTTTAACATTTGCAAAATACTGGCGACGGTACCAATTTCGAAGAGATCTTTTACGCCAGGCTCATCTTCCGATGCGTTGCGCTGCGCCAGCAAGAGAATTTCTTTGCCCCCGGCCATCGCAGCCTCAAGTGCCTCTATCGACTTATCGCGACCGACAAACAGAGGAATCACCATATGCGGATAGACGACCACATCACGCAGCGGTAGCACGGGTAACTCAAGGGGGGTCAAGTTATCTGTTTGGTTGAGTTGATCCATAATTGCGTTCCTCTTGTTTCGCGCTGTACAGATAAAGGCGCGAGCGTAAAAAAATGTACACTGCAGCAGTCACTGCATTAAAGCCTAGCTCGGTGTGGGTAAAAATCAATTGTGTGTAGGGACAGCGCTCACATCGATTTTCCACGTTAAACCGATATATAGAGACTAAGCGGAGTAAGCCCACAGACTATCCTGTCTATGGGGCTGATTCACGAGATTACAACAGTGTTTCACAATTCTTTACATTATTGATAATAGGCGTTGGCAGTGACCGAGTGGTCAGTTTCATCACGCACTCCAGAGAGTCCTTCAATTTTTGCCAATAAAGTCTTTTCAACACCGTCTTTTAAAGTCATATCGACAGCGCTACAACCCTGGCATCCACCGCCAAATTGCAGAATAGCAATATGGCCTGCCTCTTCTTCTACCAACTCAACCAATTTTACTTCACCGCCATGGGAAGCAAGACCCGGATTGAT
>JBMZCU010000497.1:0-1327 GCA_049613705.1 Pseudomonadales bacterium
AGCAGATAATACTTGGACGCTGGGCTTATCTGTGACTTGTATTGGCACCGCACGCTTAAGCGCTACAAAAGTGCGCTCACAACAGGTAAAGTAGCGCCCAATCTTTTCGACATTTCTATGATTATCTAGGGATACCACCATGTCATCACTGGCTGATAAGCCGATGCTCACACTCGAGCCCGCGGCGATCTGGCAGCAATTTCAACTGCTGTGCGATACTCCACGCCCCTCGTACCACGAGGCCTTAATACGCGACAAGCTCATTACCTGGGCCGAGCAGAAAAAGCTCTACACTTACGTCGATAACTGCGGCAACTTACTTATCCGCAAAGCTGCCACTGCGGGCATGGAAACACGCCCTACGGTGGTGTTGCAGGGGCATCTTGATATCGTTGCCCAGAAAAGCAGCGACAGCGACCACGATTTTGTTAACGATCCTATTCGCACTCAAATAATCGACGGTTGGGTCACCGCTCTAGGTACAACACTCGGCGCCGACAACGGTATTGGTGTCGCTGCGGCACTGGCGGTACTCGACAGTGACGACATTGCGCACGGCCCACTCGAAGCCATCTTTACCATAGAGGAAGAGACCAGCTTACGCGGCGCCAGCGAACTTGAAGAGGGACTGCTCGAGGGTAAAATCCTACTCAATCTCGACTCTGAAGATCGTGGAGATGTCTATATCGGCTGTGCCGGTGGTGTCGATATCAACGCTAGCAAGCAATACACTCTCACCGAAACCCCAGCACATTACGAAAGCGTTCAATTGACAGTTAGCGGCTTGCGCGGCGGACACTCAGGACTAGACATTCACAAAGGCCGCGGCAGTGCCAATGTTTTGCTGGCCCGACTGTTACACAAAATTGATCAGACCCTCGAGATTTGCATCTGCGAGCTTAACGGTGGCACGCTGCGCAATGCTATCGCACGCGACGCCACAGCGACCATCAGCCTAGCTCCAGAGCAGCAAGAGGCATTGCAGACACTCGTGCTGGCGCAATTGGCAACCTATCGCGCAGAGCTTGCTGGTGTCGACGACAACCTCGATATATCCATTGCTCCCGCACAGGCCGAGCAGTGCTTGAGCACACAAGATACACACGCACTGATCAACCTGCTCTTTGCCCTGCCGCACGGGGTTGAATCCATGAGCTCTGAGCTTCCTGGCGTAACCCACACCTCCAACAACTTAGGCGTGGTCACCTTGGCAGATGGCCAATTAGATATCTGTCTGCTGGCGCGCTCACTACAGGACTCCAAGACCGATGCCCTAGCCGATAAAATCAGCGCCTGCATGGCACTGGCAGGCCTGGAAGTCTCTTTC
>JBMZCU010000498.1:0-1149 GCA_049613705.1 Pseudomonadales bacterium
GCTGGCAAAATCGCCATTTCTATCAAGGCAAACCTTGAGCGCACCGGCGAGAGCCAAACAGACATGGGTGCTGCGCGCAGCGCACTGCGCCACAAGCCTCACGGTGTCGTTGCGGTCTTCGGCCCCTACAACTTCCCAGGCCACCTGCCTAACGGCCACATAGTACCCGCACTGTTGGCAGGTAACACTGTGGTATTCAAACCCAGTGAACTGACCCCTAAAGTCGGCGCCTACACTGTCGAGCTCTGGGAGCAGGCCGGTATTCCCGCAGGCGTGCTCAACTTAGTGCAAGGCGAAAAGGAAACAGGTATCGCACTGGCAGGCAGCGCTGGCATCGACGGCCTCTTCTTTACCGGTAGTTCCAATACAGGCAACTTACTGCACCGCCAGTTTGCCGGAGAGCCCGGTAAAATTTTGGCCCTTGAGATGGGCGGTAACAACCCTTTGATCATCGGCGAGATCAGCGATGTTCGCGCCGCTGTTCACGAAACTATCCAGTCAGCCTATATCACCACAGGTCAGCGCTGTGTCTGCGCGCGCCGCCTCTTTGTACCACGCGGTGCCACAGGAGATGCCTTCCTCGAACAACTGCGTGAAGCGACCACTAAAATTGCGGTCGGTGAACAATTTGCAGAACCCGCTCCCTACATGGGCAGCTTGATCAGCGAGCAAGCGGCCGATGGTATAGTCGCTGCGCAGCAATCCCTGCTAGATTTAGGTGCAACAGCATTGGTCAAACTGGAAAAACTCAAGCCAGGTACAGGCTTTGTCAGCCCAGGACTTCTAGATGTCACTGAGGTTACCGAGCTACCCGACGAAGAGCACTTCGGCCCGCTACTGCAAGTTATACGGTACGATAATTTTGAGACGGCGATCAGCGGTGCTAACAACACACGCTTCGGCCTCTCTGCTGGCTTATTTAGCGATTCAAAAGAGCAATACGAACTGTTCTTCCGCGACATTCGAGCAGGCATAGTTAACTGGAACAAGCAGACGACAGGTGCAAGCTCTGCTGCGCCCTTCGGCGGGGTTGGCGCCAGTGGAAACCACAGAGCAAGTGCCTATTACGCTGCAGACTACTGCGCCTACCCGGTTGCCAGCATGGAAGCTGATACTCTCAGCATGCCTGGGACGCTTTCACCAGGTTTA
>JBMZCU010000499.1:0-1093 GCA_049613705.1 Pseudomonadales bacterium
CGGCTTGGCAGCCGTTGATTTTGCGCTAGGGGAGCGCTAACTCAAGCGCAGTGGTACTTCGAGATAGACCCCAAATTCGCGGCCGATATCGGCGCTGACGCGGGCGTGCACGCGGCCCTGGCGATCGAGAAAGCGCTGCTCGTCCTCCACCGGGAAAATACCCTCGTGCCAAATGTTGGGATGGATGTAGAGCCCTTTGCTACCATCGCACCAGAAGGCCACAACCTTTTCCGGGCTCAGGTCGTCTCCCGGCAGCGCCGCGGGAATCACAAAGGGCTTTTTGTCCAGCGGGTAGAAGAGTTGACCGCCGTCTGGGTGGTAGTTCATGTGCCACAGCAGTACTTGATCGCGCGGCTGTGTCTGGCGCTGCTCGCTGGCCTCTTGCGGGTCGGCGCTCCAGCCCAGTACGTAGTCGCCGTTGACCGCCTCGTTTTTCCCCTTGAGCACATCGCCTTGCCACTGGCCGTGAAACACGCCTTCGACAAAGCCAGCCTCATCCCCCGTACCGGCATCGATTTGACGCCACCCCTGTGCTGGCCACTGTACAATCTCAATGTCGAAATTGGCCGGGTCGTCGACGAGGAAGCCATAACCTTTGACGCTCTCTTCAGTGGCGACAATCAAAGGCACGCGGTGTCTGGGCAGTGAGGGTTTCTCGCTGGCCTCGAAAATGTACTCCGGCTTGTTCGCTGCGTTCATTGCTGGATCCTCTGCTGTTGTACTCAATGGCGTGCTGTTCTCTATCTAGTGTGAGACTAGCACTGATTTGTGACACTAAGATAACAGTGTTCGCGTGGCCAACACGCCGATACTTGCTTTAGCGGAAGATAAATCCGTCTTTGAGCGGATCGTTCGGATCGATAATAAATTCAGACTTAGCGGCGATGTGCGCGCTACCGGTCACCCTGGGGACTATGGCGCGATGGGGGCCGTAATCCAGTTCGCGCTGCACTTGGACGCTAAAGCGCGAATCTAAAATTGAGCCAATAGTGATCGCTTGTTCGAGCTCCAACTCGCCACGCGCGTGATGAATCGCGGCGCGCCCGCTGACACCTGAGCCAGTGGGGCTGCGATCGACCTCGCCCTCGGCGAA
>JBMZCU010000501.1:0-688 GCA_049613705.1 Pseudomonadales bacterium
TCGGCGAAGACGCAGACGTTGCGCGAGTGCAGCTCGGGGTGTGTCAGCTCTTCGACAAAAATTGTGCCGTAGAGGAAACTCAAGTCGTCCTCAAAGGGGTGGCGGATATCGAATTGCTCGCTGACGGCGCGCTTGATCTCTCGGCCCAGTGAAATCAGTTGTTCGTAGTGTGCACTGTCACAGCTAAGATCGACATCCGCGGCGTTGACATAAGCGTAGAAGGCACCGCCGTAGGCGAGGTCAAAGCGCAGTTTGCCCAGGGAGGGCAGGGTGACTTCAACATCGCGCTGAGCGACAAAAGAGGGCACGCAGTCGAACGTCGTCTCAGTGACTTGGCCGCGCGTATCTTGTTTGGCCCAGGCGGTGATCAAGCCGCAGGGGGCGTCGATACGCACTTCGGTGATCTCGCCTGTGCTGGGTACTAGGCCGGACTCGACGGCGAACTTACTCATCGCGATGATCGCGTGTCCACACATAGTGGAGTAGCCCTCGTTGTGGATAAAAATCGCGCCGAAGTGCGAATCCGGGCGCTCGGGCTCTGTGACCAGCGCGCCGTACATGTCGGCGTGGCCGCGCGGCTCAAACATCAGCGCGGTGCGCAAGTAGTCGTAGTGCTCCATACAGTAGCGGCGCTTCTCCAGTACTGTGCTTCCCAGCAGCGCCGGAAAGCCGTCTGTGATGATGCGCA
>JBMZCU010000503.1:0-645 GCA_049613705.1 Pseudomonadales bacterium
GAGGGATACGGGAGAGGCCTTCTTCGGTTGCCACAATAACAACCGGTACGGTCAGCAGTGCCAGTGTCAGAGAGGCCCACATCAGACCCGGTGTACCAAAGGTCGGTGCCGGTTTTGCTTCCGGGAAGAATGCATCATCAATATGACCACCCAGGAAGTAAACGAAGAAGCCCAGACCAAATACACCGTATACGATGGATGGTACACCAGCCAGGTTGTTCACCGCGATGCGAATCAGACGGGTCACAAAACCCTGTTTCGCATATTCACGCAGATAAACAGCAGCGATGACACCAAACGGGGTTACCATCACGGCCATCAGGATAACCATCATCACGGTACCAAAGATCGCCGGGAAGATACCGCCTTCGGTATTCGCTTCACGTGGATCGGCGGACATAAATTCCCAGATCTTGGCGAAGTAATGCAGGACCTTATCGGTGATGCTCATGTTGTTAGGCAGGAAGGCCCGCACAACTTTAGCGACATCGATTTCAAGTACCTGGCCACCGGCCGCTTCTGCGGTGAATGTATCGCGGTTGATCTGTGTGTACAGATCCAGCAGGACTTGCTGCAGGCTCTGGTATTCTGCATCCAGCTCTTTACGGCGCTGATCGATCTCGGCATAGCGGGACTGATCAGTCA
>JBMZCU010000504.1:0-572 GCA_049613705.1 Pseudomonadales bacterium
CCATCAACTGGATGGTCAACCGGTAACAGATGTCTATCAGATGGTTCTGTCGGAAATCGAAGCACCACTGTTTGAAGCAGTGATGACCTACACCAAGGATAACCAGACCAAAGCATCAGAAGTACTCGGCCTTAACCGTGGTACCCTGCGCAAGAAGCTGAAACAATACGGTCTCCTGTAATCCCTTCCGTCTAACCTTAATCATCGAAGATAAACAACCATGGCAGAGCAAAAAAATACCCCGGTTCGTCGAGCGCTGATCAGCGTTTCAGACAAAACCGGTATCGTTGAATTCGCCCAGGCTTTGAATCAGCGCGGCGTTGAAATCCTTTCTACCGGCGGCACATACAAGCTACTGCAAGACAACCAGGTTCCTGCGGTTGAAGTATCTGATTACACCGGATTCCCTGAGATGATGGATGGCCGGGTTAAAACTCTGCACCCGAAAGTACATGGTGGTATTCTCGGCCGTCGTGGTACCGATGATGGCATTATGAATGAGCACGGCATCAACCCTATCGACATGGTTGTTGTTAACCTGTATCCGTTTGAGCAAACTATCGCCCGTCCGG
>JBMZCU010000505.1:0-521 GCA_049613705.1 Pseudomonadales bacterium
CGCGGAACACACATGGATTTTTCACAGCGCGTCGAAAACACGGCCTCACTCAACATCGACTGCAATCTACCTATGACACTGCATGTGAGATCGGAGCGCGGAGCTCTCGTCTCCAACCACTTCAAAGAAGGCAGCGACGGCCAAGTAACCAACTATCGTCAAACCTCAGCACAGCGACACTATCGCACCTACGCCGCACACATTGAGATCGAAAAACTGGGGTTTCGCATGCGTGCTAGCAGTCGCGACCTACACCGCGGCATGCACTTTAACACAGGCCCTAATATTCCCTTCGACACCCAGGGACGTCTGACCGTTCGCTTAGACGCCCCACTGCTCTACGCCGGCACTTACGAGGATGTATTGCACATTGAAGTGTCACCCGCGCAGGGCACGGGGGGGCTTTAACAGACAAATACGTATTCGCGCACCCGCGCACCGAACTTTCTTGAGCTTGGTAAACACGCCGACTCTGAGAGCACCGAGGAAGAGCCAGCTCGTTCGGCAAAACGAGCCGGCTC